>DATHIE010000301.1:0-10498 GCA_035316905.1 Chryseolinea sp.
CCAACGGAGATCCAGGCAATAGAGGCGGGGCGAGTTGCGTTTAACGCTACTGTTAAGCAGGTCGCGGATGCAAACAGCACTCGACTGGCATTTGCAGATGTCGATAAAGCATTCACAGATTTTATTACTGCCAAAGCATATGTCATTGATGGGGTCGCAATTACTCCCAACATTAATCCGCCAACAGGCAAATATTCCGAGGATGGTATTCATCCCAATAGCCGCGGCTATGCATTTATATCACGAGTGATCATAGAATCTATTAATGGCAAGTATGGGGCTTCGATACCGCTAACTAATCTCAGCGGTTATAAGGCCACCGGCCTTCCAATACCTTAGCACTGACATAAAAAAGCCGCTCTAACCAGAGCGGCTTTTTTATGACCTAACTACATGGCTATGGCTTGGTGCTTTCAAAACCATTACTCATCCAGGCTTTGAACCCGCCTTCAAGGTTGTGCACATTTGTA
The DNA here is from genome assembly GCA_035316905.1 of Chryseolinea sp. Lineage (GTDB taxonomy): Bacteria > Bacteroidota > Bacteroidia > Cytophagales > Cyclobacteriaceae > Chryseolinea. The sequence continues at coordinate 471 of DATHIE010000301.1, forward strand.
AAGCCTTCAGCCTTCATTTTATCAGTTGCTTTTGAGCCTCTTCCCCCACCCATGCAATAAACATAGTAGGGCTTAGCCTTGTCAAGCGCAGAAATCTTCTCACCAAAGTCTGGTGCATTAAAATCGATGTTAACTGCGCCGGGAATAGCCCCTCCCTCTACTTCGCCAGGAGTGCGAACGTCTAAAATAACAGCGTCAGGAGTTGCTGCCAGGCTCTCCTTAAAACCCTTGGCATCCAGATTCATTACTTCCGAAGTGTCCCCCGAATTTTCCTTTTTCTCGGCAGGTGAACACCCCCAGAGCGCCAGTGCCAACAAAATGATCCTTGTTTTCATAAGTAAGTCTTTTTATTAAATATATCCTGCGACCTTATAAGCTGCCAGTCCCATCCATTCCTTGAACAGTTTGTGCCAGAGAAATACAGCATCTATCGAGGGAATTAACAATCCATCAGGGTAAAAAAATCTTGGATGTGCATAAAAATCTGTGCTAAACGGCTCAATGTCCAGATTAGCCTTGCGATAACAAGCCAAAGACCTTCTCATATGGAAAGCACTCGTGATAAGCAGACACTCTTCGGCCTTGAATTGCAGCGAGTCCAGCATCTTACTGACAGCGACAGCCGACTCATACGTATTCCGCGTTTGATTTTCAATTAGGATATCTTCCTCGGGGATGCCCATCATAACCATCGCCTTCTTAAACTTATCGGCTTCCGGTTCGTCCACATTTTTTATTGCTCCGGTCCCGCCGCTAACAAGGATTTTTTTTATCAATCCGAGCTTATACAATTGAACAGTATGCGTTACCCGATCCGCTCCACGTTGAAAATATACGCGGTCCCCGGGTTCCAATAATGGAATAGTCGCTCCGGTGAGGACGATCCCGAGTTCATGTGGATTCATGTCTTCAAAGGCCTTCGTTTTGATTTCCCACGCCCGCATGGACTCGTTCGCGATAAAGTCATTTGAGAAAAAAAAGAGTAAACCCATCCCGCTCCAGAAAAAACGCTTCTTCCAACGAGGATTCTTCCAGAATGCAGAAAACATCAACAGTACAATCACCACCGTAAATGGCAATGCCAGAAAGCTGATGGTCTTTGAGAGGATAAAGAACATTACACTTCTATTTTTTGTACAATGGGTTGGAGAGATTTCCTATACCGTCAATAATTTTTCGCAGCACATCAAAGTAAAGGGCTATGGCCAGAGCAAGGGTCATGGACCAGATCACACCTGTATTAAAGTAAAATGTATCAATGTTCTGATTCAGGAAATGTTTAGACGGCATATAAAACTGCGCATCAAAATCTATCGGATGGTCAGGGTCCGGATCCTTGTAGATCGGATAAATCTTTTGCACAAGTTTTCCATCCTGCTCAACTATCCTATGTGTTTCATTTACATTCTTTACCAATTCCGTGATAGCTTCATTGTGATAACTTTCCCTGAATAAGTTGAATTGTGCCTGCTTCTCTGGTGTATTCGTGTACTCGAAAATCCTTTTCTCCCTTTGCTTGTCAACAGAATTGAAACGACTGACATAAAACTTCTTCATCTTTTCAAGATATTTCATTATCTCATCGAATGCAGCGGGATCAAACAGTTCGGGGGTGAGTTTCGCCATGGCATCAAGCTTCTGGTCAGTCCCCTCTAATTCGTTGGAAACTTCCCGTTTAATGAGCTCCAGATCCTGAAGCACGCGTTCCTTTATCTCCGGATTTGCCGACTTGTAATTATTCAGGCAGTATTGAAGTCGCGTTTCAACTTCTGGTATGAAATAAATCTTTTTGTAATCTGCGTTAGCCATGACCTTGTCATGCAGGTAGAATTCCCTCTCAAAAACATTGTCCTTAAACTGACTGACCATCGCCGCTTCAAAAGCCCACCTCGATGCCATTAAGTCGCCGACCACGGGTACGGTGGCTGTATTGCCAATTGCAGGATTAAGCTTATCAAATTTCACCACGACTCCGCTAAGGATCAGTTGAGGAATAAGGAGCAGCGGGATAAGTATATAAATCGTGACCGCGGAATTAAATGCAGATGAGATGTTCAAACCCACCAAGTTTGCAAAACAGGCTGTCGAAAACAGTATAAACCAATGATTGAAAAACATTGATTTGATTTCAAGAATGTAGTTGCCAACAAAAACAAAGGTTGAAGTTTGAATCGCTGACAAGATGAATAGTATTGAAATCTTTGACAGAATGTAGCTGCTTCGACTTAAATGCAAAAATGCCTCCCGTTTAAGAATCTTCCTGTCTCTTATTATTTCCTCGGCGCTCACCGTAAGCCCCATAAACAGCGCGACAATCACGCTCATAAAAAGATACGCAGGAATATTTAGGTTCTTACTGAAAACATATCCTGATAAGAGTTTGTCATCAGCATTGTAATATCTAACGATAAAAGCGAGAATGAACGCAAGCACAGGAGCCTCCAGCAGGTTAATGATCATGTACTGCCTATTGTGGATCTTTGCCTGTATGTCACGCATCGAAAACAGGTGGGCTTGCTTCAACCGGGTAGGTATATTGAGGGTTGAATGCGGAACTTCATTTGATTTTTCAACCGAAAATGGCTTGTAATTTTTTCTATAGATTGTATTCCATTGTTCGGAAGATATTTTGCGCTCGTTGGTAAAGTGACCGTATTCGTTAATAACCTTTGTCTCGATGATATTAAAGATCTGTTCCGGGTTTACATTCCCGCATTCATGACATTCGCCTTCATCACTGTTCACCAAATTGATGCTCTTTTTAAAATAGACTATAGCATCCACAGGGTTTCCGTAGTAGATCTGATATCCACCATAGTCAAGAATGAGAAGCTTGTCAAACATCTTAAAGATGTCTGATGAGGGTTGATGTATGACCGCAAACACCAGTTTGCCTTTAAGGCTTAGCTCTTTTAACAGATCGATGATATTTTCCGAATCCCGGCTGGATAGTCCGCTGGTGGGTTCATCACAAAATAGAACAGCCGGCTCGCGAAGCAACTCCAGCCCTATATTTAATCGCTTGCGCTGACCACCACTTATGGTTTTTCGCAACGGAGATCCTACCTTCAAATCCTTCGTTTCAGCAAGCCCGAGATCTTCGAGCACTTTCATCACCAGTGTGTCAATATCCACCTCGGACTTGTCGCTAAAACAAAGTTTGGCAGCATAATATAAGTTCTGATAGACTGTCAGATCTTCTATTAAGAGATCATCCTGTGGAACGAAACCGATTACACCTTCGATCCTTGCAGGCTCTTTGTGGATATCTATACCGTTAATCAGTACCTGACCATGTGATGGTCCATCGGACCCGTTAAGAACATGAAGCAACGTTGATTTGCCAGCGCCGCTTCCCCCCATCAATGCGATGAGATTTCCCGACTCTTCGGATAGGCTCACGTCTCTCAGGCCGAGCTTGCCATTCTTGAACTTGAAGCTGATATCCCTCCCCTCAAATGAAAGTCTTGGGAAGTTGCCGAACCTTTTAAACTTGTTAAGAATATCGCCGTAATAAACAGGTTCATCTTTTTCCCACCGAAGCATACTACCCACAGCCAGGACGGTAATTCGGCGTGACTTAACTGGAACTCCATTCAAATAGACATCTGTTCCACCGATGTATTTACTGAAATAAATGTCAGCCTGCTCGTTGTGTAAGATGGCCATAAAGCCATTTAAATGATTTCGCTGGATATGATGGGAGTGTTTAAAATTTCCCTGTGGAGAGGCATCGATGATAAGAATTTGAGTGTGGTCTAGCTGACTCGCCTTCTGGCCGAGTACAAATGTGCGGATAGCTTCGATCTCCGTTGTAGAGATCTTGAAATTGGAACCGATGGCATATAGCAACTCCGTTTCACGGGAAGAAATATTGCCATCAGCCTGAACGATGTTAGTAAGCTCTAGAATGATTACAACCTTCTGTTTTTGGGTAAGGTCGGGGTTAATGTCCTTACACAATTCTTCCAGCCGCTTCAGTTCCGGTGCGAGCTCGCCAGTCTTTGCAGGCAATAAACGGATGTACTCATCAAAAACGCCCAAGTACGATTCGACAGCACCCTGACTCAGATGTTCGTCGAGGAATACCCGGATCTGCTCCCGCTCCTGGTGTGTGACCTCATCTTCTCTTGCAACAACGGCAAACAGTCTAAGGATTGCTTTGAGTAGCGGTTCACTCATACGTATTGATTTAGTTCAGGATATCTAAAGATAGTTAAAGATGCCAAATGATTGGAAAAAAATAGGGACTGACGAATCTCGCCAGCCCCTATTGCTAAGTTCACACGTGTTAGAACTAATCCGTAATGTTTTTACGGATCTTTTCAACGATGTTAGTGATCTCAACGAGGTTCTTATCTGAAAGTACAAGGTTAGCTTTATTGTTCCTTATCTGCTCTTCGATGTTAAGAGCCGCATATTGCGCCTCTAAAGCTTTAAGATCGGCAACAATAGTTGTCACCGGGTCAACTTGTTCGATAGCGCCAAGCATCTTTAACAATTCCGACACTGATTTCTTCTGATCCAAAACAACCCTGATTAGCGGGCTAAGAATGAGATTTTTTGCATCATCAGGCAAGAGGTCTTTAGGGTAGGTCTTTACCAATCCTGTTGAAATGTAAAGTCCCTCGATAAAACTTCCCGTAACAATCATCGCAGAAAGTTTGTTACGGTTGTCATCTTGTAAGTAATCCTCAGTCTTCTTCACCGTGCGGTCGAGCAGCCTGGTCAATGAATCCTTATTTGAAATATTCTTTTCAAACTGGTTAAGTACGTCCAGGTCGAAAGAACCGATAACACCCAGACCGTCGGCCAGGGTTTTTGCCGAATTCAAATAATCGATAGCCTCCTGCGTCTTGTCGTAAGAAACGAGGTAGCCAATATCTGCGGCATAAACGCCGAGGTTAAGGGCTGCCTTGTTTGTGATTGATGCATATTGGTCAGCTTTGGTTCGAGGGTTAATGAGACCTTCATTGAATTCCGCACCCGTGATCTGAAGCATATATGGAATTTCCGTCGGCGACGGCATGTTTTCTATCAAGTCTTCGATTTGACCCTGCAGACTATCGGATTGGTTGAACTCAGGAGAATCCTTTTCTTTATTGCTGGAGGAAGGTCCGCATGATGCCAATCCAATGGCAATCAGGGCGCTAAGTGTTACACAAATAAGACGGTTAACTTTCATGGTCATGCTTAGGTTTTTGGAGTTCCAATTTTAATACATTTTTTATAGCTTTAAAACCACCCTTTTATAATTTTACGTGATTTTTTCCCCATTTAGTTACTTTTTGTTAAGTTTATCAATACACCATTGAAAAAAGTATGAGGAGACTTGTTGAAAAAACGGTGTTAATTGATGACAGCGACATTGATTTGTTTATCCAGCGTCGGTTCCTGGAAGTTTACAATTTCTCTAACGAACTTTTGCTCTACAAATCCGCGGAGGAGGCCCTCGGCTGGCTCAAGAATATTAACGGGGAGGCTGCTCCGGATATCATCTTCCTTGATCTAAATATGCCTGAAATTGATGGCTTTTCATTCCTTAAGAACTTCAAGGACCTGCCCGAAAAGATCAAACATAAATCAAAAATAGTGGTGCTTACGAGCTCCAACAGCTCAAAAGATCGCGAACAAGCTTTTTCCTTCAAGAATGTGATTCAATTCATTACGAAACCACTCAAACAGACCGATATTGAAGAACTCAAAAAGTTGATCACCGCTAACGGTCTAGCCACTCCTTAAACTCCTGGACCCGTTCCCTCGCGACAATGACGTCGTTGTCATCCGAATTCTTAAGGACCAATTTCAACCTGCTGTTTGTGTAACTGATCATATCCTGAATTGAGCCAGCTGATATTATATACTTCCGGTTGATCCGAAAGAAGATGTTGGGGTCGAGTATTTCTTCCAATTCGTCCAGGGTAAAATCGAGGATATTTTTCCGGTTCTCCCGGGTGTGGCAGAATGTTGTCTTTTCCAGGCTTACGAAGAATAGGATGTCCGTCACTTCAATGGATCTGAGATGCTCGCCGACTTTGATCACAAACCTGGACTTATATTTTTTGGTGAGCATTTGAATCGCTTGCTCAATGTTCTCAAGTTTGAGATTAGGTCTCACATTAGCGGATAACGATCGATATTTTTTAAGCGCGGCCTCCAGTTCGGCTTCATCGACTGGTTTTAGAATGTAATCGATGCTATTCACCTTGAACGCTTTCAGCGCATATTCATCAAAGGCCGTAGTAAAGATCACGGGTGACTTTACCTCGCATAGTTCGAAAATATTAAAGCTAATTCCGTCAGCTAGCTGAATATCCATCAGGATAAGATCAGGTGCCGGGTGACTCTTTATCCACTCCACCGATTTTGATATCGAATCAATCTTGCTCAAGATAATTACACCCGGAACGATCTTCTTCATCAACGTTTCCATCCTTTGCGCGGCCTGAGGCTCATCTTCTATTATCAGAGCATTCATATTGTTGTCTATTCGGGAATGATGGGAAGCCTGACAGTAAACTTTTCATTCTTTATTACTTCTACTTTCTTCGCGCTAAGAAATTCATAACGCTTCGCAATATTATCCAATCCAAGCCCTGGAGAGTCATCGATCAGTACAGATTTTCGCCGCAGGTCATTCTCGACAACAATAAATCCGTCTTGCTGGAATATTCGTATGTGCAGGGGATCTTCTTCAGAAATCACGTTGTGCTTAATAGCATTTTCCACCAGCATCTGCAATACTAACGGAGCCACTAGGGTGCTTGTTTTGTCGAGGTCAACTTCAAGCCTCAGCTTGTCGCCAAACCTGATTTGCTGGAGAAATAGATAACTATTGAGGAAGCGTTTTTCTTCTTCAATTGGTACGACTTCAACATCGCGCGTTTCCAGCACGTAACGGTAGACCTCCGACAGCTGTTTAATGAATTTTACGGCCTTTTCCTGGTCTTCGTATACCAGGTTCGTTAGTGCATTCAGGCTGTTAAAAAGGAAATGCGGGCTAACCTGACTTTTAAGTGCCTCATACTTCGCGCGAATACTTTCCTTTTGATGGATCTCCTTATCAAGCGTAGCCTGCCGTCCTCTCAGCAGGAACTCCCGGCTGTGCAAAATCAACGAGATTATTATAGTAACTATTACCGAGAAGTAGATCGTCCAGAGAAATGAGTTGCCGAAACTAAAGCTAAAAATCTTTTCAAAAGCGAGCATCGCAGTAATTACCGCGATCAACGTATAGACTATCGTAGAAATAAGGCCAACGACCAGCCTCTTAGTAGGAAATTTGTACCATGAAACCTTGCTGTCGACCAGGTGGCCCACGAGACTGTTCCCCCTCCAGAGCAATATCCACATGATTAGCGTAAAGAATGCTATCAATGAATATTCCTTTACCGTGTTACATCCGGGACATGCGAAATAGGTTTGAATCACGCTGGCCAGGATGAATGAACCTGCAAACTTCAATTCCCGTATCAACACGTCCCGAGTGATTACCATATCTGCGCCAGTTCCTTAAATTCCTTTTCTAAAGTGATCTTAACAGCCCGATGCCCAGGGTTACCAATCCCACAGCCAACAGGACGACGCCAACGTAGATGAATGCAATCAAACCATTTGGTCTGGTGACGCCTTTTCCAATTACTGAAAAGAAGAATCCGCCACTTATTAGTAGAGCTGCTGCGGGGATAAAGGCCCTGACAAGCCAACCAAGAGGGACAGAGAACGCTGCCTCGTCCACTAAAGGCTGGCAAATCAACGAAAGGATTACCAGCACACCGGCATGCGCATGCCCTGCCCTAAACATGGATTTCTGAAGATCATTGAGGGCAAGCTCTTCATGACCACCCGTCAACACCCTCAACAAAAAATACCCGCCGTACTGTATACCAGGGATCGTGAGAAGGATCATCCCACACATGAGTTTTGATTCAGAGGTCATCGTCCAATTTGGTTAACAGGTAAAACACTGAGACTTTTTATTACAGTGAATATAGTTAATTGCATTCCTTTTTGAGGCCCAGCGCCATTTCATGCCCCCACTGTGGCGCTAATGGATTGTCTGATCTGTAAGAATCGAATTTTTGGAGCGCGGTGTCCAATGTACCACATGCTTCGGCGGCAGGCGATCCGAAAAATTTTGCGGTTCCGTACTGCATTTGTGCCGTCAACGCTAATGCGCGAGGATTTTCAGGATTTAATGCCGTAGCCTTGCCAAATGCTTGCATTGCCATGGCTGAATATTGAGCACCGCGAGCAGCGGGGTCAATGGTAACCCTCATCATATGGATGAATCCCACAAGTGCTGCGATCTCCGATTCATTGGCATCAATTGCGGCTGCCTTTTCGATTGAGGCCTTTGCCTGATCAAGGTATAAATCCTTCTTTGCAGGCTCCTGCTCTAAGTTTGACATCATTATGTAAGCAAATGATGTGTAGTAGTACGGTTCCCATTTTACCTTTTCCGTCGTGGCGATACGTTCGAGTGAATTGACGGCGCCTTGAAGTTCTGTAACTGATTTTGCCTTGTAGACGGATTGAATACTTTTCTGCATCGCTTCGAGGTAGCGTGTATCATCCGCGTGAATCGATGTCGACGCAACAATCAAAAGGACGACTGTTGAAAAAAGAAACTTTGTTGTTTTCATGATTTTTGTTTTTTAGATTTTTATTAAAGAGTTGGTAATTGGCTAACTGATTTGTCTTTGGAAATCGTGATAAAAATGCCCACGAATAAAAAACGAGTTGCCGCCTGGCGGATAGGCCGGCTTTGATAAACGCCGTTGTCATCGCGTGTGAGACTATATTCGTATCCGAAGATATTGTCGCGTCCGATCAAATTAGTGCAGGACAGATATAGAATAAGAAACGGCTTTGGCAAATATGCCACGTTCATACTCAGGTCTGAGTAAAACGGAGTTTTTGACCCATTGAAGTTTTCAGTATTGGGGTCGTTGTATGGCCTTCCGCTGGTATATGAGTATGTGAATCCTAGTTGACACTTTATGGGTTGAACAAAATGTTTGTACACCAACGAAAAATTGTGAGCCGAGGCAAAGGTTGGAGTAGCAGATTGTGGAAAGTCAAGGTAATCGCGTTTAGTATCTAGATAGGAATAGGAAACCCAGTAGTCAACATTTCTGATCGATCGGTTGTCGCGCCAGAATAATTCTATTCCTTTTGCATAACCCTTCCCCTGCTGATTGAAATGATCAAGGTTTTTGTCAATGAATTTCACCAGATCATCATAACGCTTGTAGTAGGTCTCAATCCGAAACGTGCGATTGTTTTCGACTAACTGATAATTTAGAATGAAATGCTCTGCCTTTTCCGAATCAAGACCTTCATCATTTCTTAGCCACTCATTCTTTGGTGACTGCCGGAATATGCCATAGGCGAATGACATCTGGCCGTATTCACCCGTTTTATAGGCAAGTGATAATCTCGGATCGACGCTGATCTTGTGTATGAGATTGTCATATTCCACTCGAGCGCCGACCCGTGTCACAAATTTGTTGCTTGAGTAAAGATCTGCTTCGGCAAATCCAGCCATTATGGATTCGACAAATCCGGCGGGTTTAGTCTGCAATGAATCTCTGCTTTCAAACCGATAATTTCGTTGGAGCACCTCTACACCAGTCTTTAGTTCCACTTTTTCTGACAGGGACCCATCAATGACCATCTTTGCATGGATACCTTTTTCTACTTCGTGGATCCGATCGACATGAATTAGCGTGTTGTTTTTAAGGAATGTGTAGGACGTACCTGCCTTTAAACTCCAATGATCATTTAATGATGTTCGGTATGACGTGTTGATATATGCATACTCATTAATCAGATCGTACAGATATTGTTTACTATAGTCGTCAATGCTGTGATTGTACATTGAAAAGTGCGCGCGGTTGAAATTTCCATACAGCTTGAACAATCCATTTTCCCCAACTTGTTGCCTGAATGCTGCAACGGCCTCGGTAGACACAGGTGGTTCCTTCCAGTCAATCTCCTGATTTATCAGCCCGTAATAGGGCTTG
>DATHIE010000302.1:0-6150 GCA_035316905.1 Chryseolinea sp.
TGCCCTGGCTGCCAATTGCGCTGGTGGGGACAGCAGTTGCATTTGTTGTTGGTTTCAAGAACAACGCTACCTATGGGCGCTTGTGGGAAGCCCGACAAATCTGGGGATCTGTTGTAAATACCAGCCGCTCCTGGGGAATTATGGTGAAAGACTTTATTACTTCGCCCGATCGGTCCACGAACACGGAGGATTTAAACTCTATTCACACAAGACTCATCTATCGTCATATCGGTTGGCTTACGGCTCTTCGATTCCAATTGAGAGAGCCTCGTGCCTGGGAAAACCTGACCCGCAAGTACAATGCAGAGTACAGAAAGCACTACAGCATTCCAGAGCACGAGACAAAACTTGAGGACGAAATCAGCAAGTTCCTGTCACCTGAAGAACTCGGCTATATCCTGAATAAAAAGAACAGAGCCACACAGCTTATTCAACTGCAGTCAGCTGACTTGCGAAAGCTGAGAGAGGCCGGATTTATCGACGGTTTTCGTCACATCCAAATGGAGAATTTACTTGTCAACCTTTATGAACAACAGGGAAAAAGTGAGCGCATCAAGAACTTTCCATACCCAAGACAATTCGCGACGCTGAACTTATACTTCGTTTGCCTTTTTTCAATTCTCGTACCGTTTGGACTATTGCAGGAGTTCGACAAGCTCGGCGATTATTATGTATGGCTCACCGTTCCCTTTAGTGTAATGGTAAACTGGGTATTTCTGACTATGGAAAAAATTGGTGAAGCAACCGAGAATCCTTTTGAAGGCACACCTAATGATGTTCCCATTGCCGCGTTAAGCAGGAACATCGAAATTGATCTCCGTGAAATGCTCGATGAAAAAACTATACCCCCACCTTTAAAAGCTGTCAATGACATTTTGATGTAAACCTCATGAACGAACAAGAAAGCCTCAGGGTCGTCAGGGCTCATTTTCCCAACGCACTCACTACATCTGAAACGGTGCACCGTCTGCTGGATTTGATCCACGGGCACTATAATATTCAACCAAATCAGATCATGTTGGCGGACAGCATTTGCAGCGACGATGTGAACACTATGGAGTATCCGCAGCGTGCATACGAAATGTTAGGACCGTTCAAGATGGGAGGACTGAACGGCTTTCCCTTCACAGGGCTCACCGGCATGAATGCATTCGCGCATCATGTTCCGGAAAATGCAGCTGTATTTATCTATTATGCTCCACACATTGGAATAACTAAAGAAGGCACCACGGGAGAAATTAACCGTGTTGGACAACTCAAGCCATCGGCATGTTGTGGTGCGGCAAAGGCGGCACTCTCGAAGCTACTCAATGGTTCAATCCAGGACGGGGTGATCACTGACCTCGACTATCAGCAAAACACCATCGAACAAATCTTTCATCGTCAGGAGGACAGGATACTCACGTCTGCTAATCCATTGCTGGAAGCTACCGCCGTGATGTATGAAGCGATAAACGAGCGTATCAATTTGCTGGTCTCCAAAACTGAATATCCCTGCAAGTATCTTATTCTCATGGGGGGAATTCTAATCAATGGCGATCATGATATGGGAAGTTTCAATGCCTGCCAGCGATTTGAGGTAATAGATCTTCGTGCGCGCAAGTCAACAGATATGAAGACGCTTTTGCTTCGCTGAAACAGACTGGCCTGCCAGCCATTCGAGGTAATAGATCTTTGTACGCGCAAGTCAACAGATTTGAAGACGCTATTACTTCGCTGAAACAGACTGGCCTGCCAGCGATTTGAGGTAATAGATCTTCGCGCTCGCAAGTCAACAGATATGAAGCCGCTATTACTTCGCTGAAAGCAGACTGGCATTGTTGTATTAAATCAATTGCCACGAACTTCAGTTCATGGATTCATTACAAACAGCAACCCGGGCTTTAGCCCAAGCGATCACACAATGAAATGGATAGTTTTTAATGGGCTAAAGCCCTAAATCATTCCCAACTTTAGTCCACGAGCTAAAGCTCATGGCAATTGATGATGCCCCCACGGTGTCGACTCAGGATGACAGTTCCTAAAAAAAGGATGACGGAACTGGTTCTACAGTTTTGATTGAAACTGATACGTTCACTACCCCTTCCAAACACTCGTTATTAAAATATTTTTGAAATTCTCCTTGAATCCTTCACTCAAAAAACTCAACATCGCTGTTTCAAAGTAAAAGCATGCGACAAAAGTTATTAAGTGAGGGGGCAAATGAACTTAGCTACGAGATCCGTGAGATCGTAAAAAAGGCCGAGCAGCTTAAGAAGCTTGGGTTAAAAATTTCATGGGAAAACATTGGTGACCCAATCCAAAAAAACCATAAGCTTCCTCAATGGATCAAGGATGTTATAGGAGACCTTGTGAAGCAGGACGATGTTTACAGTTATTGTCCGTCGAAGGGCATGCTTGAGACGCGGGAGTTTCTCGCGGCTCAAACCAATGCATACGGCGGAGTTAAGATCACTCCGGAGGATATTTGCTTTTTCAACGGTTTGGGAGATGCCATTTCAAAAGCCTACCAGTTCCTGACGCATACCTCTCGCGTTATCGGACCGTCTCCGGCATATTCCACGCATTCCAGCGCGGAAGCGGCACATGCAAACCATGAACCTTTAACATACAAACTGGATCCGACGAATCATTGGTACCCCGACCTTGACGATCTCTACAATAAGATAAAATACAATCCGAACGTAGTGGGTATTCTTATCATAAATCCCGACAATCCAACGGGAATGGTTTACCCACTTGAAACGCTGAAACGAATTGTCGCCATTGCAAAAGAATTCAACCTGTTCCTCATCGCCGACGAGATATACATCAACATCACTTACAATGGGGCAAGGGCATATTCGCTAGCTGAAATCATAGAAGATGTACCTGGTATTTCCATGAAAGGTATGTCAAAAGAACTTCCGTGGCCCGGGGCAAGATGTGGATGGATGGAATATTATAACAGGGACAAGGATGAGGACTTCGATCGGTTCTGCAACGTTCTTGACAATGCGAAAATGATTGAAGTTTGCTCTACGAAACTTCCTCAGATGGCAATTCCAAAGATCTTTGGAGACACACGATTCAGGATATACCGCGATCAGACAAACCAGAATATCGGCAAACGTGCAAAGATCATTGCCGACATCCTTCACACAGTGCCGGAGCTGACCTTCAATGAAACCTACGGCGCATTTTACAACACCATTATTTTCCGGGAAGGAACGTTGAAGCCAAACCAGAAGATGAAGATCCAGAATGCACAGATACGTTCGCTGGTTGAAGACTGGACTGACCAACCTATACCGCTAGATAAAAGGTTCGTTTATTACCTGCTTGGGGCCAAAGGAGTATGTGTGGTTCCGATATCATCCTTTTGTTCGGAGCTTCAAGGTTTTCGTGTGACCCTTCTTGAAGAGGATGAGGCTGTGATGAAGAAGACTTTCACTTCGATCCGAGATGGCATCGTTGAGTATCTCAATAGCTAACGCTTGTTCTTCTACCTAACATTTGTTTCAACAGTTTTTTCAAAAATATCGGGGCAAATCCTTGAATCATAGGTTATAATTCTTGAGAATTGTAGTCGCACAGAACAATATGTCGAACTCAACAAAAATAGCCGAACGAAGCATGATCTCCAGCAGGGTGATCAATGCTCTTTCTGTGCTTTTAATCGTCGTGATTATACTTAAACCCGCTGGGGCGATGAGATAGATTTGTTTTTAAAAAATTTACGAACCGCCCCGACACTCTCGGGGCGGTTTTGTTTTATATGCTCTAATACAAACTAACAATTGTTATATGTACTACACCAAAGACACGATCCTTTACTTGAATGGTAAGTTCATTAAAGCGGTTGATGCTCATACGGATCTTTACAGCCAGTCTCTGCATTACGGCTTCGGAGCATTCGAGGGCATCCGTGCTTACCAGACAATGAATGGCACGAAGATCTTTAAAGCGCAGGAGCACTTTGAACGACTCCGGAAAAGCTGCGCACTGGTGGGTATCAATTTACAATATGAAACTGAAGAACTGATTCAGGTCGCCTATCAGCTTCTCAGAAAAAACAACCTTTCCGATTCTTACATCCGTCCTCTCGTTTACTGCGGCGCAAACATGACATTAACGCACGCCGAAGACGTCTACCTGATGATGTGTGCATGGGAATGGGATAAATACCATGGCAATAAGATGCTTAAGTTATGCATCTCTTCGTATCAGCGGCCAAATCCTAATTCACTGAAGATGGAAGCCAAAGTAACAGGCCACTATGTGAACTCTATCCTTGCAACAAGCGAAGCAAAAGTAAGAGGCTACGATGATGCACTTATGCTTGATATGAATGGTTTCATTGGTGAAGCTCCGGGTGCAAACTTCTTCATGGAAAAGAACGGCGTTTTGTATACTCCGTCGCTTGGTCATATTCTGCCAGGTATCACACGCCAAACCGTATTGAATATTTGTCGCGAGTTAGAAATACCAGTAGTAGAAAGAAATATTAAACCTAAAGAGCTCGAGAGCGCAGATAGCGCCTTCCTCTGTGGTACTGCAGCAGAAATTGCCGGCATTGAATCTATCGACGCCAAACCTTTGCAAAAAGAATGGCAGGATAGTTTGGGTGCAACCATTCAGGAAGGATACAGGTGCCAGGTACTCGAGAAATCCTTCAGTTATGTTATCATCTGACAACCAGATGCCGGGAAGTTGAAGTGATCGCAAGATTACTTCATCCTTCCCTTACTAAAGGGACACACACTATTACACACACCTTAACCAGGAAAAAATCGAAATGGAGTTAAATAAGTATAGCAAGACTGTCACTCAGGATCCTACACTTCCAGCCGCGCAGGCAATGTTGTACGGGATCGGCCTGACAGAAGAAGACTTGAAGAAAGCGCAAGTGGGGATTGTGAGCACAGGTTACGATGGAAATACCTGTAACATGCACCTGAATGACCTGGCTAAAGAGGTTAAAACCGCAGTCTGGAGTAATGACCTCGTGGGCTTGATCTTTCACACCATTGGTGTCAGTGATGGAATGAGTAATGGAACGGAGGGAATGCGTTACTCTCTGGTAAGCCGCGAGATAATAGCGGATTCTATTGAAGCCGTTTGTGGTGCTCAGTATTATGACTCCGTAATCGCTGTTGTGGGATGTGATAAGAACATGCCCGGATCGGTGATGGCCATGGCCAGAATAAACCGTCCATCTATTATGTTATACGGTGGTACGATTGCCGGCGGCAATTGGAAAGGTCAGGAGCTAAACATTATTTCAGCGTTTGAAGCCTTAGGTCAACGCCAGGCAGGCAAACTTTCTGCGGAAGACTTTAAAGGAATTATTCAGAATTCATGTCCTGGTGCTGGAGCATGTGGTGGAATGTATACAGCTAACACAATGGCCTCTGCTATCGAAGCTTTAGGCATGTCGTTGCCTTATTCATCTTCGAATCCGGCACTTAGCAAAGAGAAATCAGAAGAGTGCGTAGCCGCCGGCAAGGCAATAAAAGTTTTGCTTGAACGCGATTTGCGCCCTCGTGATATCATGACCCGGAAGGCTTTCGAAAACGCAGTTACTGTGGTAATGGTGTTGGGAGGATCTACTAATGCCGTACTTCATCTCATTGCTATGGCTAAATGTGCAGGAGTGAAATTAAGCCAGGATGATTTTCAGAAAATTTCTGACAAGACTCCGCTGATAGCGGACCTCAAACCGAGTGGCAAATATCTTATGGAGGCACTTCATAAGATCGGCGGTGTTCCTTCCGTAATGAAGTACCTTCTTGAAAAAGGATTCCTTCATGGCGACTGCATCACTGTAACAGGAAAGACCATTGCTGAAAATCTGAAGAACGTACCCTCCCTGGATTTCACTACCCAGGATGTTATCCGTCCTTTCGAACAGCCAATCAAAGCCACGGGGCATCTTCAAATCCTTTACGGCAACCTCGCGGAAAAAGGTTCTGTAGCAAAGATCACCGGAAAGGAAGGCGAGAAGTTTAGTGGACCGGCAAGAGTATTTAATAGTGAGTTTGACCTTAACGACGGTATACAACAGGGAAAAGTAAAAGCCGGCGATGTTGTCGTGATACGCAACGTTGGACCTAAGGGCGCTCCGGGAATGCCGGAAATGCTAAAGCCAACTTCCTCGATCATGGGTGC
>DATHIE010000303.1:0-3533 GCA_035316905.1 Chryseolinea sp.
TCGTGAACGAAATCTTGAACTACAGACCGCCAACGAACGGATCACAAGGACCAGTCGTGCTCTTGAAGTAGCATTGGACGAAGCCCGAATCGCACGTAATGACGCTGAAAGAAACATGGTAGAGGCAAACATTCAACGTGACTCAGCGCGTGTCGAAAGAAACAATGCACAGTCAGAATTTGCCAGGGCGGAAGAGAACTATCAGAAAGCGAACCGTTTGTTCATGTTGACAAAGGCGCAGGAACTTGCGTCGAAAGCGGCAGCGGAGGAAGATGACAAGGATTTGGCAGGATTACTGGCGATGCAGGGATATACTTTCCATCGCAGGTATGAAGGAAAGAAATACGAACCGTACATCTATACGGGACTATATAACGCACTCACACAGATCAACGGTTTGACCTATAACGCGATGAAGGTCGAAGGCCCTCCGCGCGTGCACATGAGATCGTTGGCGGTGTCTGATAAGAACGAAGGATTTTACGTCGCCGGCGCCGACGGACGAATTTATAAGGGTGACTTTGGTAAGCTCACAAACGTCGCCACAGACTATACCAATCCATTCCCTTCTAAAGTCATTGCGCTGAGCAAAGATGAAAGTTATATCGTCAACGGCAGTGACTCTTCATTTGTGCAGATCTACAGTCTTAAGAATGGAGAGAAACCCAAAGTTGTGAATGGATTAAATGGACCTTCCAACTACATAGAATTCCTGCCGGACAATTCTGGCTTTGTTGTGGCAAGTGGAGGTAAAACCTTAACCATAATCAATGCGCAGACGGGAGAGACTACGCCTCTTGCAAGTTTGCCATATGAATTGAAGGCTATCAGTATAAGCGCCGATGGTAGATGGTTGGCTGGCGCGGCATGGTCGGGAGAAGTAATGTTGATGAACCTTAAGGACAAAACTTTTTCAGTCCTCGCCAACGAGGCGCCTAACCGAATCCTCTCAGTAAAGTTTAGTGCAGGTGGGAAGTATCTGGCCTATGGTGTTGACGACCTTGCAAACAAAAGAGGATTGGTTAAGCTGTATAATTTCAATACAAAAGAGACTCGTCAATTCAGCGGACATAAAGCTGGGGTAAATGATGTCGAATTCAGTCCTGATGAAAAATTGCTCGCAAGCGCTGGTTTGGACAAACGACTTCAACTTTATGTTCTCGATAATCCTGAAGATTTGCCTGTTGTGATGGGGAATAACAATGGATTTATCTGGGATATAGAATTTGCTAAAGGATCGGATTATCTCATTGCCGCGTGCAGTGAGTCCGAGATAAGGGTATGGCCGACTGATCCATCATTGTTAGCTGAACAGATATGTCCGAAGTTGAAGCGAAATATGACTCAGGACGAGTGGAGGAAATACGTTGGAGACATTCAAGAGATCCCATACGAGTATACTTGCATCCGTCTACTAATTAAGGATTATTGATGTTGTGTAAAAGAATTATAGCAATACTCGTAATAGTTGCTTCGTGTAGTAAGGTTACACTTGCTCAGGACGAATGCGAGCTGATTTTAACGCAGGCAACTGAAGAATTTAATGCAGGCCATTTGACGAGCATTGCCGCTATGTTAAAGGATTGCCTGGACAAGAACCAACGAAGAGACTGGCGTCAGCGTGCGTACTTATTGTTGGCGGAAACGTATCTTTTGTTGGAGGATCCGGCAAATGCCGAACAAAGTTATCTGAATGTTTTACGGGCGAACCCCGAATACATTACCGATCCGAGCCGTGATCCTATAGACCTCGTTTATTTGAGTGGAAAATTTACAGCGACACCGATATTCTCATTTCATGGTTATGCCGGCCCAAACATCACGCCGGTGCGGGTAATTCACGATGTCCACAGTGGAGGTGAGCCCTATGCAAAAGAAGATTACAGCGTTCGGCTTGGGTGGCAGGTTGGTGCAGGCGCAGAATACAACTATAACGATTATCTCTCAGGAACGCTTGGTGCAAACTTTTCAAGGACAACTTTCAAACAAACTACGACCAATCTCTTCGGAATGGACAAGGACATTATCGAATTCGTTGATCGGCAGAACTGGTTGACGGTTCCTATCTCAGTTAAATACACTCAGCCGAAGGGCAAGTGGAGACGCTACGGTTATGTCGGCTTGTCATTCAATTACCTGATGAGCGACAATGCGGATATAGAAATAAATAACCGGGATGCAAAGGCTGACAGCGAAACCGAAGAGCGGACATCATTCGATAAATCAATTTCTAATGTCAACTTGATTGATTACAGGAATAGGTTTAATTACTCTTTTTTCATTGGCGGTGGAGTCAAGTATAAATACAAGCTCGACTACTTTTATTTCGACCTAAGGTATACGTTTGGAATGAAGAACGTAGCCAATCCTGAAGACCGTTACAATAGTCTCACGCTAGGGTTACCGTATCCTTATATAGACGACGATTTCCGGATAGACAATCTTGCATTTTCTGTGGGTTATATTCGTCCGTTTTATAAGCCCAGGAAGTTGCAGAAGGCCCGGACAAAGTCTGTGCTGCGTAAAATTGAAAAAGAAGACAATGAGACTAATTAGCCTTCTTGTTATTTCATCGCTAATAGTAGTGTGCTCATGTGATACGGAGGGCAATGTCGATCCTGTTTACCAAACGTTTTTTCTCAAGTATTATGGAGAGGATGGTAATCAGGAAGGTGTTGACTTGCTGGTTAACGCTGATGGATCAATGATTCTCCTGGGTAACTCATCGTCTCAAACAAACCCAATCACAGTTCCATTTATTGCAAAAGTAGATCCTTTTGGCACAGTCCAGTGGCAGCGACAGTTGGGAGGGTTAAATGAAAAAGCAGTTGATGTCGAGTTAGATAACGGTGGCAACCTGATAGTACTTACCAATTTTGGAGACGGAGTTAATTCGAGGGTGAAGGTTTATCGCATTGGTCAGGATGGAACTGGGATCGATAGCGTACTGATTGATTTTCAGGAATGGCAGGTGGGAAGATCTATTACAGTTGCATCTGATGGCAGAATCCTCATCGCCGGAAGTCGGAGGCCCTTTGCTCCGAACAACCTTGGAGACTTTGCCTTACCATTCGAAGACTTTGCGGATATGACAGTACTTGCAGTCGATGCTTCGTTTCAGAACGATACCATTATTGCAGGTTTCGGCGGCGGCGAAATGAATGGTTCAGCATTAAAGATTTTTGAAAATTCGTCGGGTGGTTATAACCTTCTGGGTTATTCTGATCGGCCGGCCAAAGACGATGTTCGTAAAACGAGATTTGAGGCATTTACCCTGAACGAAGTTTTTTCGTCGCCGGGGCAGCGAGTTATTGTCGAGGTGCCGGGAGAGACACAAATTGCAGCTTCCGTTATTGAAACTTTTTCGCTGCCTGGTTATGTAATGGCGGGTACCAGCTATGTCAATTCATTATCAAGCAATATTTATTTAGTGTCTTATTACAATCCTCTGGATCGAGTCACGTCGAATGGAGATAAGATGCCCACCACACAATATCAAACTCAGTACTTGTTGAATAGGAGGCTTGAGAGTG
>DATHIE010000304.1:0-13534 GCA_035316905.1 Chryseolinea sp.
ATTCTTCCAGTAGCGTTAACGAACCTAATGGAGTTATATCTATGATCTTTGAGTTTTCAAGCGTAAGGTACTTTAGCTGCGCGAGGTTTTGGAGCATCGTAAAGTCCGTGACGCTTGTATTTTTCATCTCGAGATGTTCCATGTTAACAAACTTCTCAAAGACAGAAATATCACTCACCAACGTATTACTAATGTTAAAGTCCTCCAGCTTGTCGGAATACTTAAGGGCCGACAAATCTTCAAGATTTGTGTTGGATAAATTCAAACTCGTTAACGCAGTCAGGTTTCGAAGTGGATTGATATCGGTTACAGCGGTTCCCGACAGGTCCAGTGACTGAAGATCTACTAACTGCCCTAACGGCTCAACATCCTGAATGTAGCTATTTCCACTAAGATCAAGAGCATCGATAGAAATAACATTCCTAATGTCATTGAGCTGCATGCTATCAGTAACGACATTAAGTTTCTTTTTGAATATCGATTGCCATTCGAACGAAAGCGCCTTCCACCAATTTGTCAACGCCGTCTTTTCGTTGAACTCGTTTGTATATATACTTACAATCTTCAGGTCTTTGTCAGCCGGATCATAGTTAATCTCTATAAAACGTGGGATTGTATTGTTTATGGCTTTTCCTTCAAGTGTGACACCTTGAATGTTCCTGCTCAACGACACCTTATAAAAGAGCTTGTCGTTAGCATTCACCTTACCCTGAATCTCCTTGATCTTGAATTCAAATTTGATATTGTCGAAAAAGAAATCGACATCTTTCAGATACGCCTGAACATCCTTGTTAGTGATGACATTTCGTTTCTCGACGAGGTCATCTTCAACCTGCACCTTTCCATCCCTGAAAATCTTCGTATAACTTTCTGTTATGAGCACATCCTTGTCGCGAGCAGAGGTACCATTACTTCCGAGTGTGTTCAACACATACTCGAGAAATGCAACCATGTCCTTCACTTTTTGTTCGTGCTGTTTGAGCTCCGGATCCGTAAGAGCAGGGGCTGCAGATTGCTTGGTCTGTTTTGTCGGTTTGGTCTGTTTGGGCTTTTGAGCCAAAAGTGTTCCCTCTGAACATAGTATCAGCCCAAAAACAAACGCAACCCAAACTCTATTTACCTTCATAGTAAAGATACTTTCGAAGCAAATTCTTCTCAGACTCATTGTTTACCTTGACAAGATTTGAAATAAGCCAACCAGAGTTATAACCAGCTCGATTAAATTCCGACAATTCAAAATACCATCCGTTCACCTGAAAGAAATGGAATTTGAGCTCTTCCACTGTTTTGAACTTCAGATTCCCTTTCTTGACCTCATAAAGAAAGAGTGACAAATGATCGGGCACGAATCGTTTCACCGCAAATTGACTTATGCTATCGGTGTAATTGAATGCTTTCCGAAGGTTCATGAAATCCAGCTCGTGACTCAAAGGATGAAGGAATTTTCCAACTTTAGTTGTATCTCTTTTAAAGTAGGGATCGAACATGCTAGCATACACTTTGCTGATCACCCATTTGGTTCCTTCGTGATCCTTTTCCAGCTCCATGAACAATGTGACGGGTTCATCTTTTCCGTTCATAGCGAACGTGGTGTGAACTTCCGAAAACCAACCGCCTCCGTGGAAATCCAGGATAACAGGCTTGGTTTTCTCGAGCACATCCTTAGCGAACAGCACTTTGAGTTCTGACTTTATTCCGTCATTATTGTCATCAAACAATATCCCAATGTATTTTTTCCTCAGCTTTTCGCTTCTGTATTGTTTGTCCTTCGGATAGTAACGCTCTCCCTTTTCATCCTCTTCGCCGTTGAAGCGTCTGAAGAATTGATTAACCTGCTTGGTTTCGGCATAAAGCTTACTTTCATCCTCCTTGTCCAGCAGTTGGGCGTAAGAAGGATAATAAAAAGATAAGACTAAAAGTAAGAATACTAGTACCGGCGATCTCATGCACTTGTTTCGCTCACCCTGATGTCACCCAACATCACATCCCAGAATTCAACGGTTCTTCCGGCGATCTGTGTTTTCTTCCGCTCCACGTAAATGGTGATATCTTTCTTGGTCGTGTCCTTATATTTCATACCATCTTCCGATGTTCCTTCGAAGCGCTGATAGATGGTAACCACGCCAACATATCTTCCATCGGGCTGGCGTTCCAGGTCACTGATGTAGTGAATGTCGTACCATGAAATCGTAACTTTATCATAGTTAAGTGCAATCAGTCTTTCGAAATACTTACGCACCTTATAGTAGCTGATCTCTTTCCTGTTGAGTGAAGACACCCCCATTTCGCTATCAGGAGCAAACAATTCTTCAGCGCGATCCATTACACGTTGTGCTTCAGAATATGGAGTTTTCTTGTTTCCGATGATGGTGATGTATTTACTTAAATCGCGGACCTTCTCCAGCGCCAATGAGTCGATCGCTTGTTTTCTTTCTGGGCTGATGTCAGCTTTTTGGGCAGAAATATTTCCAATTACCAGAAGGGTTATTAAAAGTCCGAGTAGATATTTGAGCTTTATCATGTTCTTAAGATTTTATTTGAAAATTATTTCTGTTTTACCAGTTCGACTTCCGTGATCTTTCCTGAGTTGTCGAATTGAAGCTTGCCAAGCTTGTCAGCCTGTTTCTTCTGATCTTTCAGATAGTTAAGATAGTCTTTAATTGTTGTGGGACGATCGTAATCCTTTTGACCGCCTGATTCGCTGATAACGATTAACACTGGTGTATCCGGAGATGAAAAGAGTGTGAGCGCCTCATTGATGCTGCTGTTTGCTGATGCTATGCTGGTGGCGCTTCCGATCGCACTGAAGTATTGTTCGAGCTTCGTATATGGATCGCTTTTCTTTTCCTTTTCGGCAGCCTCTGCCTCTAACCTGGCGCGCTCCTCAGCCTCTCTTTTCTTTCGCGCCTCTTCTTCTTCACGTTGTTTCTTAGCACTGGCAGCCGCTTCCTGCTCCAATCGTGCTTTTTCAGCAGCAGCCTGGGCTTCCATTGCTTTCTTTTTACTCTTGCATCCTGAGCCCAGGGCTACGCAAGCGATTATAATAGCAAATGCGACTAATCTTATGGAGGTTCGAAAAAGGGTCGTCATCTTTTGTATCATCTGAGTTGTATTTGGTTTTTAATTACATGTCTAACAAGAATAATTATGCCAGTTCTCTTAAATAAAATAGGTCGTTCTTAAACGAAGGTACAGGTTTAGTTATTATCCCCGTTTTGCAGAGTTGCGGAGAAAATTCCACAATGTTTTTTACATCTGCAAATTGTTTTTTACCAGTTAACAAGTGGGCAGTTAAGCAGCATTGTATGGGCGAGGATTGATTATATAGCCTGATACGACAAATGAACACAAGATTGTTGTAGCAAACTACCACACAATGATCATTCCAATAAAGTTAGGTGCTATTAAAGAATGGAGTTAATACCAATCTTTTGCTTATCTGAGTGCAAACACCGGTGTTTAAATTGACTCGCGCGCATTGAATCTAACGGACACATTATGCAAAGCCATTTCCATGCTGCAGGCGGATGTTCAACCCCTTCGGGGTTCCGGATTCGGATACGTTGTACCCCGCATTTGATGCGGGGCTATTAAGCTTGAATCCCTTCGGGATTCAAATGCAGATAATGCGCTAACGAAATGATGTTGGAACTCTGATGGTTTTTCGCCGATACTACTCCGACCTCAGAGTCGACGCCGGATTCACCAACAATGCCTTGATGGTTTGGAAGCTTACCGTTACCAATGCAATCAAGACCGCCAGCGTCCCTGCTAACGGGAAGATCCACCACGAAATGTCAATGCGATAGGCATATTCTTTCAAAAACCAATCGTTCATACCGATCCATGCCAACGGTGACGCTATCACTATTGCAGCCACAACCATTGTTAGTATTTCGCGCGAGAGTAAGCCAAACAGCGAGCCCAGGCTTGCCCCCAATATTTTCCTTATCCCTATTTCTTTGGTTCGTTGCTCCGCCGTGAACATCGCCAATCCTAATAAACCAAGACACGATATCAAAATGGCAAGCACGGCAAAACCATTGCAAAGCTTACTGATCACCTGCTCACTCTGATATAACTTTTGGTATTCCTCATCCGAAAACTGAAATGCGGAAGGAAATTGTGGATTCAATTCATGCGATATTTTTTCAATACCAGCAATCGCCTCGCGGGTTTTTCCCGGAGCCGTTCTAACCAGTGCGTGACCATAACCGATGTTTTCACCAAATCGCAAAATCAACGGGGTGATTTTGTCATGTAATGAGGTGAAATGAAAATCCTTAACTACACCTACGATCGTTCCTTTCTTTCCCCACATAGTTAAAGGCATTCCAATGGGATCTTTATACCCAAAGATCTTCAATGCACTTTCATTTACGATAAATGCAGCCGAATCCGTTGCAAATTGATCGGAGAAATCGCGACCGTACAGCATTTCAAGCTTCATCGTATTCATAAAATCATAACCGATCGCGGCAAATGTAAACTGTAGCATCACCCCAGGCGCCTTACCTTCCCAAGCCACGCCTCCTGTTCCGTTGATAAGCGACGTGGGCGGCGATGTGATACTACTCACGGCTTTTATTCCCGGCAAGCGAAGCAACTGTTCTTTAAACAAACTGTATTTGTTGGAAAGTGTACCTTCTAAGGGCACATAAATAAGATTCTCGCGATCAAATCCAAGGTTAACGGACTGGATATACGAGACCTGGCGCGAAATCACAATTGTCCCAATAATTAACATGATCGATAAAACAAACTGAAATACAACCAGACCCTTCCTAAACCACAAAGCTCCATGACCGAACTTTAACGATCCCTTAAATGCCCTCACCGGATTGAAAGAAGAGAGATATAAGGCAGGATAACTGCCCGCCACAAAACCGGTTAGCAGTGCAAGGCCAGCAAGGGCCGTCCAAAAGAAAATATTACCAACAGGAATTTCAATGTGTTTATTGACAATCGTATTGAAATAAGGCAGCAATAACGCCACAAGCAGTAAAGAAAATCCAAATGAAAGAACGACAATCCAAAGGGCTTCCCCCATAAATTGGCGTACTAATACACTTCGCACGGCTCCCACAACTTTTCTCACGCCAATTTCTTTGGACCTTTTGAACGAACGCGCCGTTGTCAGATTCATGAAGTTTATACAAGCAATCAGAACAATAAATGCTGCAATGACACTGAATAGATTTACATACTGAATCCGTCCACCGACAAGCTTACCGGATTCAAACTTGGAATGCAGATATTGTTCACGGTACTTCTGTATGTCAAACTCAATCCTGAAGTTTTCCTGCTTATTATAGTTATCAATGAAGTGCAGGATCTTTTTCCTGAAACTTTCCACGTCCGCGTCCTTCTTCAAGACCACAAATGCATCAGGTGCGTTGTTGCCCCAGTCTCTTGCCCACTTATTCATTTCCAGGAATGTCTCCCAGTTAATGATAAAGTCGAATTTGCGAGAGCTCTGGTGAGTAATGTTTTCAAACACAGCCGAAACTTTCAGGTCCTTTTTATTCTGATAGCGGATGGACTTGCCCATTGCTTCGTCAGGAGAACCAAAAAAGTCTTCTGCCATTTTTCTTGAGATCGCGATATCTACCGGAGCCTTTAATGCACTATTCACGTCCCCTGCCAACAATGGGTAACTGAACATTTTGAAGAAGTCAGGTCCGGCATTGTTCCCCTCCTCCTTTAAGACCTTACCGTTGAATTCGAACGTTGCCAATTCGTTCCATCCCATACCGCTTGCGAATTCTACTTCAGGAAGGACCGCTTTCAACTCTTCAGCAAGCAGCCCGGGTACATTGTAATGGGTATCGATTACTCCGTCGTGATATTGCCGTTCAAAAACCGTGTATAACCGATCATCCAATTTATGAAAGGCGTTGATGCTTCGTTCATCGTACACCCAAAGCATGATCAAAAGGCTGCACGTGAGTCCGAGTGTTAGGCCGAGTATATTAATAATGGAGAAAGCTCTGTTCCTAACAAGATTTCTCCAGGCGGTTTTTAGATAGTTTTTGAACATAACCGGCAGGTTTGAGTTAGGAGTTTTACTTGTGACCGGGAAATTGGAGAAAGGTTACAATAATAAGAAACTAAAATTCCTGCTGTCCCAGCATTGAGACAAAACTGGTGTCTATTCACTCTCAGCATACACCCCAAGCGTTTCCAAGGAAATTAACGATTGGTGAATTGACATGCAGCGTGTATTTTGGAAACTATTGTAAACATCACGTAATGACATTTCGAAGTTCATTGTGGGTATTTGTGGTACTGCTCTTCGGATGTCTCGAGCCAACTGATATTGTTACCGCCAGACTCGGCGACGAATTGGTAATTTCCGGGCAAATCAGCACGCTTGAGGAGCAGTCGTCACTGACCATTGGCGCGACTGCGGAGACCAAGCGCCTACCTTATCCTGTGTCAGGTGCCAGTGTTATTATCTACGAAGACGGTGATTCCCTTGGAAGATATATCGAGAGCATTGAACGGGCAGGGAAATATATTCTAGAAGGACACAAAGGAGTACCTGGCAAGATCTACGAGATAAAGGTTACACTTCCCGATGACAGGACATATTGGTCTGCTCCGGAAAAGATGCCCGAAGAAGCGGGAACAGTCTCCTCTTATTACGAACATGTACGCGAGGAAGTCATTGACGGAGAAGGAACCCTGACTACATTGAATTTCCTTAAAGTCTACGCAAATGCGTCGTTACCTTCCGCAGAAATGCGATACTTCAGGTGGGTTGCGGAGGAAGTTTTTATTATCGTTCCCTACACTCCGCCTTTGCAGCCGTTTACGAGCCCGTCTTGTTATATCACGCAGCTAGCCGATCCACAATTTCTTGTACTTCTGGATAGGCAAAATCTTAACGCCTCGGAAATCCCGGACAAACTGGTCGCACAACGATTGGTTGACGATTCATTTCTTTACCAACACTACTTCGTTACTTATCAAAGTGCACTCACTGCAGAAGCATATGACTATTGGCGTAAGGTGGATATCCTCATTTCCGCCAACGGGTCTTTGTTCGATCCGCCACCTGCGAAGATTTACGGGAACATAATTGGAGAACAAGGAATAAAAAAAATCTTTGGATATTTCCAGGCTACTAACCAAACTCTCCACAGAATATCAATAAAGCGTACGGATTTTCCCTACTTGCTGAATGCTTCCGACTGCCAGACCGGTTTGCAGGCGATACGTTGTTCAAACTGTATTCTGCTCCAAAATAGCAGTTATGTGCAACCTGCCTGGTTCTGAGAATTAGAGAATAACGGTATGGCTATTCACTTTCTTGGACCGTATTGAAATGGTTGCTTACCATACTCCAGCGCTCCCAGATCCGGGGCTTTTCCTGAAAATCCATCCGTGATGTTCGGCAGCACACATCCGGCATCAATCGCTCCACTTCCAACTTTCAATCTGAAATCAATTCCTTTGTCGGGATAGACGTGACCTTTTCTTGACGCATCCGGCAACGGAACACTTTCAAATATAGAGTTGAAGTCCAGCTCAATTCCATGCTGTTCATAACCAGTCCTGGTTTGAAATTCCTTTAGCGTCGCGCTTTCAATTACCTGAAGTTCCTTGTCATCCGCGTTATTGTGAGCGTCGTCTGCCGGATATCTAAGCCGGTAACGGTTTTGATTTCCGGACTTTTTCCTGTAGCCGTTATAATCAAGCGTTGAATAACGCGTCCATGTAGTGATGCTCAGATTCTGGCGCGAGTTGTCGTGTCCAAGGAAAAGATTGTTCCTGAAATGAGCATTCGATACGTTCGTGACGGCTGCTTCTGCAACGAAAGTATTTTGATAGGTTAAAACACCTGCCGGCCGTATCGTATATTTCATTGCTGTACCCGTAACGTTGTAGCAAATGTTCCTTATAAAATAAACGGGGCCACCAAAAGTAGGCTGTGCGCTAATCGCTGCATGATACGCGTTAAGTCCTTTATTTTCGAATACTCTTATGTTGTGTGATCCACCATCAGTTTCAATGAAATCGTCAGAAACATTAAATATATAATTGCGGTAGAAGTCGATGGAAACACATTCTTTTCCTGCCTCGGGTAGCCCATGGGTATCAACACAAATTCCATCGTGGAAATAAGAGATACTATTGTAACAAACTACATGCCCCTGTCCATATACTTTAATGGCATAATATGACGACAATGGAGTGGGCTTCTCGAACCCATACCATCCTGTTAACGTATCAGGATCATGTCTACCAACCATAGTATTATCGGCTATGTAAAAATCCTTTGAATCCG
Source organism: Chryseolinea sp. (assembly GCA_035316905.1). Taxonomy (GTDB): domain Bacteria; phylum Bacteroidota; class Bacteroidia; order Cytophagales; family Cyclobacteriaceae; genus Chryseolinea. The sequence continues at coordinate 8,294 of DATHIE010000304.1, forward strand.
CACTGTACGACATTACCGCAATACCGACATCTTTGATGTTGCATTTTTTAACAGTGAGGCCACTACATCCCATCACCCGTTTCAAGCCCGCATAAAAAGCGATCTCCGTATTCCTTATTGTTAGTCCTTCAAAATAGTGATAGTCTGCTGCCATTACATCAAAAAGACGATAGGCGCCATCGCCATCAAATATTACTTCACCGTCACCGGCAGCTTTGATTGTGATCGGTTTTTCGGGAGTGCCTTTCTGCGTAAGTACGTAGGCACCGTGAAAGTCAAGCGCCAAAGTATCGGCATATCGACGCCTGTCTCCTTTGTACAAGCCTGCATGAACGAGTATGATGTCTCCAGGCTGAACGCGTGCATCTGGTACGTTCCACCAATCGCCGGTGTTGCCTTCCCCGTAGTAAGCTTCATTGAGCCCGGTAAATGCAGGAGTTTGTTTGGGGCCTTTGTAACTGGGTGGATACACGTGATAAACCCTTCCGTTTGCATAAGGCTTCGGCTCTGCTTTAGTCTGGACAAAAACTGTTTGCTCCGCCAGTCCATCAGTCCCATCAGGGTCTGTTAATTGAAATTTACATTCATAAGTGGTTGCTTCTTCAAGATTGAAAATACTGCCGGCGAACATAGGCGTTGTCGTGTACACCCAGCGTTGGTCATGACCATAGATCCTTTCTCCTCCTATTCGCAGCAAGGGTAAAGCTTCTTTCCATTCCGTTGTTCCCTTCTTGCGATATCGCACGCTAACGGAAGCATTCCTGTTCTCGTCTCCGTAGATGGTCCACTCAAATCCCGCACAACGAAGTGTCGGCGGCTCGACGATAAAATCACCAATCTTAGTTTGATTGCTGACTGTATTTTGTGAGGGCGCATTTTGACCTGCGCATATCAACCCCGATAAAAGAAGCGTAACGAAGGGTATAAGAGTAACTTTGATCATCCGCGGCTATATGATTTTAGGGTACTTCATTATACTGATGCGGCCGCCTTCATATGTTTCTTAAGGCTCGCTCGTGCAAGCACTGTGGCGGTAATAGTAAGTACAGCTCCCAAAAGCATTGGCGCACCGGGCAAATAGATCGGGGCGTTTGCGTTTGTAAAAAAAGAAAATGTGTTTGTCATGATAGGCGGACCGATGATAGACGTCAACATCATGAGGCTCGTGAGCGCACCTTGCAGCTCGCCCTGTGCGTTCGCGGGCACTTGTGTAGATATTATTCCTTGCAGCGCAGGTCCCGCTATACCCCCAAAGCAATACACAACCGTGAAAGCGAACATCATCCACGATTGTGTTGCTAATGCATACAAAACAAATCCAGCCGCATTAAATCCTAACCCAACGTAAACCGTGCGTTCGTTACCCAGCTTTGGTATTATCAATCTGATTAATCCGCCGTTGACTATTGCAAAGGTCGCACCCACCACTGTCAATGACAATCCTATTGTCCTAGTATCCCAGTTAAACTTCTCAATTGTATAAAATGCCCAGTTGCTCTGGACAGCATGCGCGGAAATGTAGACGAGGACGAGGGATGACACCAAGCCAAGTATTACCGGGTATTTTTTCAAATTGCGTAACGAACCTATGGGATTGGCCCGTGACCATTCGAACTTCCTTCTGTTTTCCTGCTTTAACGACTCCGGCAGTATGAAGAACCCATACAACCAATTTGCCAGGGACAAACCCGCAGACACCATGAAGGGAACACGCGAACCAAAAGTTCCAAGTAAGCCACCAAGTGCTGGTCCGATAATAAATCCCAACCCAAATGCGGCACCAAGGATGCCAAAATTTTGTGCACGTGTCTCTGGTGTACTAACATCTGCGATATACGCACCAGCGGTAGTAAAGCTTGCGCCCATCATGCCAGCAATCATACGCCCGACAAAAAGCCATCCAATTGTTGGGGCAAAAGCGAGAAAAATATAGTCAACACCAAATCCAAAGAGAGAACCCAGCAGCACCGGTCTCCGTCCATATCTGTCGCTCAATCCACCAATGATGGGAGCACAAACAAACTGCATCGCTGCATACGCAAAATACATCCATCCACTGACCGTCGACGCTTTGCTATTCGTCAGCCCCGTAAGTTCCTGGAGTAAAGACGGCATTACGGGTATAATAATGCCAAGGCCGATTACGTCGATCAATAGTGTAATAAAGATGAAAATCAACGCGGGATTCTTCTTGGCCATAGAAGGGAAATTTACTCAATTTAAGCGCAAATTTCTGAAAGAGTCCGTTAACTTGGATGGGAAGAAGGTATAGGGTATAAGGTATAAGGTATAAGGTTTAATATGGGTTCGATAGTTACGTGAGTGTTGAGGGTTCTGATCGGAGACCGAATGCTTAAAAAACACTCAATATTCAACAATCAATAAGTCAACACTCAAAAGCTGTTAACTATCTGCCCGGACATTAGGTACTGGGTTTTAGGGGTTGCGGGGTTAGACAGAAATTCCAACAGCTTTAACTTAACAAATGAATAGAAAAAAATTCTTGGCTTTTTTTTCAGGGCTTGCAATCTTCTCATCGAAAGCTTTTGCAAAAAAGAAGACGATTCAAATCGACTTCATCCGCCATGCCACTTTTACTTTACGCGTTGGAGGAGTGAACTTCCTGATCGATCCCATGCTCAGCAATAAACACGAAATGGACCCGGTGGGCAACGCTCAGAGCAACGAGCGTATTCCAATGGTTGCGCTTCCATTTTCCGAATCCACGCTAGCTGAAAAGCTGCAGACCATAGATGCTGTTATCGTCACCCATACCCATCGTGATCATTGGGACGTAAAAGCACAGTCTATATTAAATAAGAAGCTCACTTTACTCTGCCAACCTGCTGACCGAGACAAACTCAAGCAACAGGGATTCGCAAATAGTATGGTAGTAAATGATGAAATTGATTTCAAAGGAGTAAAGATCTACAGGGTCAACGGCCAGCATGGAACGGGAGATATCGGCACCAGGATGGGGCCCGTTTCAGGATTCGTTCTGACAGATGGTGAGAAAAAGATCTACATCGCAGGTGATACCATCTGGTGTGATGATGTAGACCAAACAATAAAAACGCATAAGCCGGACGTTGTCGTAGTCAATGCTGGCGCAGCACAATTTAATCAAGGTGACCCTATTACGATGACATCGAAGGATGTTATCAGGACTATCACTGCATCAAAGTCCGCAAAAGTGGTCGCCGTTCACATGGAAACTGTCAATCATTGCCTGCTTAAAAAAAGCGATCTAAGAAAAGAGCTGGAGACGGCAAGTCTTTTAAAGAACTGCGTGATCCCAATGGATGGCGAAAAAATCCATTTTAATTGAATTTAATTTTCATTCATAAACCATTGCGAAATGAAAGTTATTGATTGCCGAGTCTTGTCTTTGCATTGGTTGCAGTCGAGTGGCTATCATTTTGATTTGGCACTCACTTCATTCTTCCCCTTTAGGGGGTGGGGCGGTAGGTGAGCTAAGCGGCAGACCCAGATCGTTGAGCAGCTTCATTTTTTCATCAAACTTATTCTTATTCTTTAGCGGCACATCCGCCATAAGATCGCATTGTTGCTTAAACTCCTGCGCAACGATGGTCATATCGAAGTCCTTAACCATTTTCATTACCTCGGCCGTAATTGAGTAGTCATACGAAAGAGTAATTCTTTCCATTACTTCTTTTTCGACGATGAGGCTATTATGAAGTGCATCTTCAGCAGCGGACTTATATGCCGCAATCAGACCGCCAACACCGAGCTTGGTGCCCCCGAAGTAGCGGACAACCACCACCAGTACATCGGTTAGATTTCTCGATCGAATTTGTCCGAGTATCGGATCCCCTGCTGAGTGATTCGGTTCGCCATCGTCAAAAGCCCGAAATTGCTTTTTTTCTGCACCGAGGATCCAGGCAAAACAATGATGGCGAGCATCAAAATATTCGGACTTAAGGGAGGCAATCCTTTCCTTGATCTCCGATTCAGAGGAAACAGGATAGGCAAATGCGAGAAACTTACTTCCCTTTTCCTTGTAAATTCCTTTGCCAGTGGACTTTATGGTTAAGAAAGAGTAGGCGGGCATGTAACGAAGTTCTGATTTTTCTCGTCAAAGAAAGAAATTTGAAGTTCATTGGTGCAACCAACCGAGTGATGCCTGAGTCTTTATCCGGTAATTAAAATGACATTATGAAAAATCTTCTATTTAGCCTCGGACTGGCATTTATATGCTGCGTTTCCACAGTTCTTGCTCAAACAAAAGAAACCCGAAACGTGGAGACATTTACAAAGATCTCTTTCCGCGTTCCTGGCAAACTTTACCTCCGGCAGGGTTCTCCTCAAAAAGTTGAAATTGAGGGCAAAAAAAGTGTTTTGGATGAAATCGATATTGACGTTGATGGCTCCAGGCTGGTGATCGAAAAGGAAGGAAAATGGAATGACTGGAATTGGGGCAAAGATGACGAAGTTACAGTTTATGTCACTGTAAAGGATATCGAGGGTCTCAGCGTTGCCGGTTCCGGTGATATCATCGGCGAAACGAAGATCATTGCAAAGAATTTGGATCTGGCGGTTAGTGGATCGGGCAACTTAAAAGTCGAAGCTGACGCGTCCGGTGATATGGAAGCAGATGTATCTGGTTCGGGTGATCTTGAGGTAAAAGGAAAATGCCGCAATTACAACAGTGATGTAAGCGGATCGGGAAAAGTTATTATGGCTATGAACGTTGCAGAAGATGCAGACTTCGGTATTTCAGGTTCAGGAAAAATTGAAGCAAGCGGAAGAGCCAACACAGTAAAAACTTCCATTAGTGGGTCGGGCAAAGTTCTCGCCGCGAACCTGGAGACAAATAGTTGTAACATCCGCATCTCAGGTTCTGGTGATGTGCAGATAAATGTCAAGAATGAGATCGATGCTGTGATTTCCGGTAGCGGTTCCGTGAGTTATCGTGGCAATCCGAGCAAGGTGAACAGCCACTCTTCGGGTAGTGGAAGCCTGCGGAAGATGTGACCTTGATTTGTAGGATTAGCAGGATTTTCAGGATTAGCTGATCGCTTGCATTCTCATTTCGCCAGGCGCATCCTGATCATCCTTTAATCATGTCTGAACCTTGATTCGTGGGATTTACGCGATTTGCTCGATTTAAATGCCGAGCACAACACCAATCCTGATCATCCTTCAATCATGCGAATCATGGTTCAGACACTTAATCCTGATAATCCTTCAATCGTGCGAATCATGGTTCAGACTATCGCA
>DATHIE010000305.1:0-9192 GCA_035316905.1 Chryseolinea sp.
CCCGAACACTACATAGCCGGCTCCTGCAGCCCAGAGTATTTTTGGTAGTTCAGGATTCGATATCAATGCTTTTACAATTGCCAGTCCAGCAATCATGAGGTGAGTAAAATTGGCAACGGCAACAGGGCGGTTATAGATACCCCCGATCAGACTTTCTTTGGTCATCCAATTAAGCATGCTGTATCCAAAGTAGAGTGCGCCGACTATCTGACCTAAAAGAAGAGATGATTGATTAATCTCAATGGACAAATTTCTCAGAACGATGTCTGAAGCGAATATCAACATCGCGCCAGTGGCACCCAAGACTATCGAGCCAATAGTCATTACGATTTTTGTATTCATTATGTGTAGTTAATTAGACCTTGACTGACGTGAACGCTATACAACTTGATATTTTTCCGGATTCATTGGGAATTTATTCTTATAGCCATCCGGCCATTGAAGACAGAACAGCGCCCATTCCGCGACATACACAACCTTGCAAGTCACCATCTCGCCTTTGTAGTAAAATTCAACGGAATCGCCTTCGTGAATAGGTTTTCCGTTCTTGTCAATCATTCCGATGAATTGACCTTTAAATAATTGAGTAGGATCTTGTTCGTTCATTATTGGTTACCCAAAGTCAACTGGTGCCATGTCTTTGTTAACGCCAACTGCTCAATGCTTCAACTTTTTTCTTCGCGTTTTTTTCTGCTCCCTGCGGTATCAGTTTGACGACAAAAATCTGTTTCACATTGGCTGGTATTTCCATTTCAAAACCGACGAGCGTAGTTCCGGGGTTTGCTGCGTCGTATGTGGTGGTGGGTTGCGTAGTCCAGGTCTTCAACATCACTTTTGCGGGACTATCAACCCGCAGAGTAAGTTGCCTCCCGTCCTTCGACAGCAAAGCGGTATTGTCGTTTTCAACTGAAACTTTGGCAGAGGTTAACATCGTCCATCTGACTTTAGTGGGTTTGTCCAATGTGGTGAATTCGTCCTCGATAACGACATAACTTTGATCAACAATACCTGTACCCCTGCTTGCGCTGGCCAGCTGACCTGCGTAAATCGTTGACAGATCAGAGACAGCAAATGAAAACTCTGCTTTATCAGAAAAACGGTCGATCTTAGAATAGCCATCTACGACTTGCAACTTGCCGTCTACTGTGAGCGTATTGTGAACAAAATTATTCAGACGAAGAACACTCCATCGCTGTGATTCCTGAGTCCTTCCCCATAGTTGAATGCCTTTTGATTCGAGTGACTCATAATCCTGCATTCCAAGGTCCGCTGCCCAACGTATGCCATCCGACTCCATAATAAAAGAACCAATGTCCATATGAGCATGATTGACAGAAGCGGAGCCCGCCTTGAAACCTAAGTAGATCCCGTTAGAGTTGCTCCAGGAAGTTCGCATCAACGCTACCGGACTCGGTCCCTGGCCAACATATACCCTGGACGCCGGCTCCTTTATTTGTTCCAATGATATTTCGTTTCCCCAAATGATAACGGCCGGGAGTAGACGATCATTTGTAAAACCGGAATAGTCATCCTTATCCAGGAATTTTTTCTCCATCCACAGAAGAGAAGGATCGTTGTTCTTTTGTGCAAACCAGAACATGGCAGGACTAAGGCCAGCACCCGGCCCGCAATCTCCCCAGTTAAAGGAAGCTCCGGTTGCACCTATCATATGCTCACGAAAAACAGGTGTCTTCAAAAATCCAGGCAGCGCGGATAATCCAAAATCGCTGGAGAATGATTTTTCCATGGCGCTGAGGAACATCACATTAAACGATGTGCCGTAGCCCCAATACGAAAAACCCTCGGGGTAGGCGCCATCCGGTTTATAATCTTCCATTGGCAATGAAATAGTCATCAGCGCTCTGTCAATGATTTGCTTCGACTCGATGGGGTATTCATCTGCGACGGCGAGTGCACCGAAAGTCATGCCCGCGTTGCACACTTGATTCCAGTTATGGGTGGATTTTAAGAACCCGTTGTATTTATCGTCGAACGATGGCTCAAGTCCCTTTTTCAGAATCGCTTCTTCTATAATTTTTTTAGACTCTTCAGAAAGCTTATCGTGCAGCCAATCGTATCCGATAGCCATTCCCATGGTCATTTCTGCCACATCAAGGAAGTGGAAAGGATTCCAGTCCGTGAAAGCTGCTACTGCGAGCATTTCCTTTTCGGCACGCTGAAAGTACTTTTCTTCTTGGGTCATCCGATATGCATAGGAGAGGTAGAAGACGCGTCGGATACATTCCCTGGACACACTTAACAGACGCCTTCCGATCTGAATACGTTCAAGCAGTGGCAGTGCGATCATGTCGTCGCACTCTTTCAAAATGGCCGCGTGCATTTTTTTCCAAACCGGATTGGATGTGATGGCAGTCTGAATTGCTGCTTCTTCATTCTTCAGTAATAAAATTCGCGGATGTGTTGGCAGGGTGAATGTATCTGGAAGTTTCCGATCCTGCGCGGTAACGGTGGTTGTTATTGCCAGTAGAAATACTAAGAGGGAAACGTTAACGTTCATGAGTGAAGTTGATTAGTCTTGAGCTGCAAGCCGCAACCTGCAAGCTTATGAGCGACAAGACGCAAGCCTCTGCAAGATAGCACTCTTTCGTTCCGGAAAGTTAGATCATCTCGATCAAACCGAAACTGGTAACCCGAATATCATTGTTGCTAATATCTTGATAATACGTTTGCCTTTCAGATTTTCAGAAGTTCAGGGTCTTGCCAAACGTCTTCATATCCTTTGTCGTCAATCAAAAATCTAAATCCAGGAGGGAGCCCTAAATACTTAACGATACCTGGTCGCAAAGTCAATGAATGTCTGAAATGATGAGGCTTAAAAAAATCCTCGGCCGCGGACCATTCTTCACCTGCCCAAATATACCAACCCGTTGTTCTATCACATTGGGGATGTCTAAGCCCATTAACAGGATTCATTCCTGTCAATACATTGTCGGCAAGTCCGATAATTAGTTCGATACCGGATTCAGTCCACGGTACTTTATACTTCTCACAAATTCGCTTTTGGTCTTCTGTGTATTTATCCCAAGTTGTCATTGGAAAACTATGATGCTAAACCTCAAGGAGTTTAATAACAACCCACATTATTCGACATTCAACATCCATGCGCCATCCTGAAACCACGTTTTCTCAAGAAGTGGCAAGTTTCCTGAAATTTCCAGCGATGAAATATAATTTTCCACCAGGTTCAGGAATTGAGGGTCGTCTGGAGGCAACGCCATGCCAATAGGTTCAATGGTCAATGGCTTATCGGAGATGACAAGATCCTTACCTTGATTCTTCATCATAGTTACTACACAAATCGGCTTGTCAGCAACCATAGCATGCGCTTTATCATTTAATACCATGTCAACGCCCGCATTGTAATTATCAACAAGAATTAATTCATGCTTTGGCATATAATTTTTGACAAATTCAACACTAGTTGATCCTTTCAGGGTAACAATTTTATATTTCTTATCGGTATTTCCTGCTGAAATCTCACTGATCAAAGCTGATTTTGTTAAAATAGATTTCCCTGAAAGTATATATGGACCTGCAAAAAGCACTTCTAAGTTTCGTTCAGGTGTCATTGTCATACCCGACATGACTGCATCGATTTTACCTGCCTTGAGGGCTCCCAGCAAATCCGAAAAAGGCATTTCAACCAGTTTCAGTTTCACCCCCATGTTTTTTGCCAGTGCTTTTGCCAAATCAACTTCATAACCAATCAACTCTCCATTTTTTGCTTTCATGGTAAATGGAGGCTGGTTTCCGCTCGTTCCGATGCGTATCTCCCCTCTTTTAAGGATTGCTGAAAGTACCTTTTGCGAAAAAGCCGGCAAGGAGATAAAAACCATTAAAACACTAATGGCCAAATATTTTGATACGATTCTCATGTTCAATTTTTGGTTTAACTATGGATGGAGTCTTAAATAATAGTCTAAAATGTTTTCGGACTAATCCAACCAAGATAGTGAAAGCAGTTAATTATCCTATGCTTACCCTTTAATTTTTGGATACAAAAAGTATCCCTAACTTTCGCCTTAGTCAGCACGCAATTCTATTTGAAAACGACGATACCTATGAAGAAGGCGTTCATTCTTTTTTTATCACAAACCGTATTTTTATTTATGAATTGCCTGGGACAAGAAACTGAACAGCCTTACATGTATCTTACTGGTTATACGATCCCGAAGAAGACTAACACGATTGGTTCCGTTAGGCTGAGCGGAAACGAAATTAAATCTGTCACTATCGAGGGCGAACATACAACTGCATTTAAGGTTAATAAGAATCATGAGCTCGTAGTCCGGCCCGGGAAATTGCAGTCTGGCCCCGCATGGTTTGATATCACGCTTAATGTTAAAACTTCTACAGGTCAACTTTCAAGGACTTTCAGAATTGTAAAAGATGATTTTATACGCAACAAGGTCATTGCTCACCGCGGTGCCTGGAAAAACACGGGCTCGCCTGAAAATTCCATCGCTGCATTGAAGCATGCAATAACAATGGGTTGTGAGGGTAGTGAATTTGATGTTCACATGTCAGCAGACTCGCTTCCGCTTATTAATCACGACAATTCTATTCAAGGAGTGTCGATCGCCAAAACAAACTCCAGCGAATTGTTGACGATGAAACTCGCTAACGGGGAGATGTTTCCAACTCTGGAGAATTACCTGATTGCCGGAATGGAACAAACCAAAACCAAACTTATCCTGGAGATAAAACCTTCGGAGCTCGGCAAGGAAAGCTCGATAGCATTGACACGAAAAGTTGTATCACTCGTAGAAAAGTTGCATGCGCAGGCGTGGGTAGACTATATCAGCTTTGATTATGACGCCTGTAAAGAAGTGATGAAGCTCGCACCATACGCCAAGGTGGCGTACTTAAGGGGAGACAAAACGCCCACTGAACTAGCTGCGGATAAGTTCTTCGGTTTGGACTATAACTTCAGCGTTCTACAAAAGAACCCGGACTGGTTACAGGATGCGAAAAGCAGGAAACTAACAATTAATGTGTGGACTGTAAACGACAAACCAGCACTGGAAGCATTCCTCAAACAAAATGTCGATTTTATTACTACAAACGAACCGGAGTTGTTGTTGTTAATGGTGACGAAGAACTAGGTCGTGTAGTGCATTGATGGAAGTGCGTGCGTAATCACAATGCGCTTTAAGCGCAAAAAGCGCAAAAGAATGCACGCAGAATGCGCAGAAGACTTTGTCCAGATAATAATAGTGCTTCAGACTTTGCCTAATGTAAAGCTGTCTATATTCTGCGTTTTTTGCGTGCATTCTTTTGCGCCTTCTGCGCTTAAAAGCAAACGCGGCAAATTCAAGCTAGCTGTCCTACGACATTCACCATGGACGGATTACCGAAAGGCAGATCGTCCATAAGTTTCGACTGATTTATTCGTTATCAACACCGATGCCACATACCATCGCCGTGTGAAATGAAAAGATTGCTGATCATCCTTTACTTCGCTGCCCCTTTACTTACCACGGGACAATCATTTAACCGCGAACAAATCATTGGTACCTGGACCGCCAAAGAAGTGTCTTTCACAGAACCGATGGGGCAAACACCCGAGGAAAAATCAACAGTTGAAAAAACTAAACGAGGCCTCCTTGCCTCACAGTTTATCTTCAAGCCCAACGGATTATTCTTGCTCCGTTTACCGGCCAACGCACCCACGGAGTTCCGGGAACTTGAGTCCATGAACAACAAGATGTGGCACATAAAATCTAAAGAGCGGATGGTCTTTGTAGGTTCTCTTGACGAGGACCTGATGACCATCAACGTAAAAATGGCAAACGAATTTTATTATTTCAGGATACGGGATACGCCTTTGGTGCTAAAGATGGAAAGAAGTAGGTGAGTTAGAATTTAGAAGTTAGGAGTTAGAATTGATCCCCCTATTTAGGGCATGGTCAGAAATGGAGTGATTTATTAGCTTGCTTTAATGAAAGCAATTTGTATTTCAATATTATTCAGTCTGAGTGTCGCAAGTTTCGCTCAGGACACTAAGGAATTAGTAATAACAGAAGATGCGAAGTATTTCGATTTTTGGGTAGGCACGTGGCATGTGATAAATGAAAACGGTACAATTGATTCAACGTCATACTTTAAAATTAAGCGTAGCGTTCACTCCGCGGCATTTGAAGAAGAGTGGCAGCTTGCTGTAGATAAGACAAAACCGTTAAAATCCGTAGCGTTACGTGCATGGGATAAAAGCAACAACAAATGGGGCTTTGTATGGGTAAGCGACAATGGTTTATATCAGATTTGGGATAGCCGAAAAGTCGATGGCCATTGGTACATCTACAAACAGTTTACTGTCAACGGGGACACTTATCTTTCTCGTCAGGGATTTTTACTTCAGCCTGATGATACGGTTTTGCGAATCAGTGAAAAAACGTACGATGAAAAAAAATGGGAGGTGAGGTTCAAGCAGAGATTAAAGAAAGTCAAATAACCAACTTGACATTCTTGTTTGCCATTTTGTACTGCCAAATCGTAAACGACCGGCTACATACATTTGTCAATTGGATAGGTCTCTTTCATAGAACAAAAACCATTTTTTTTCAATTTTAGCGAACACTAGCGGAGCTATAAGATGTTTTTTGTTTTTAGAAGTTTGACCCAGGTTTCATAACCAGTTTGGTTGAGGTGAAGACCGTCAGGTTCTGCATATTTTACATCCAGTTTTCCACTCTTGTCTCTCAGTACCCCGTTCAAATCGACATAGGTAAACATTCTTTCTTTTGCGTTTCGTTCTAATTCCAGGTTCACCAAGATCGACTGTCCGTTTTTATTGAAAGCTGCCGGATATTCATCTTTAACATTGTCGTTTGTGGGTAAAATACTGTGAACATAAATTTTTGTTTCTGGTGATTTAGTTTTTACACGTTCAACGATTGTAAAAATATTGTTCACAATGATGGTCACGGGAATGTCCTGAGAGATATCATTTATGCCGATTTAAATAAAAAGTTTGTCTGGGTGTCTGACTATTACGTCGTCCAAACGATCTAAAACACCAAATGTATTATCAGCAGCAATTCCCCGATTAATAATACTTAAATCATTTAAAAGTTTTTGCCAATCTCCATACTCCGCGATACTGTTCCCTAAAATAATCACTCCACCTTTTTGTATTGGTTGACTTTCAAATAGTGCTACACGCTTTTGGTAGTAGTCCCTTGCATATCTTATGGTGTCGTAACGTACGAGCTGTGCCTCAGCAATAGATGACGTCAAGCAAACAGCGAATAGAAGTTTTCTGATTTTCATTATTTTTTAGCTTCGTAATCTCTATGAATTAATACGCAAAACTATATGTAAGTCATGAGAGGAAATGTGCAGAAATGCTCAATTTATCATGTCCTTTTCCTGAAACTAAGAGGTTGGACACCATGTTCTGGGTTGAATGCACGGCAGAGGCCCTTTCGATCATTACGGAATATCAAAAACATTCTAAGAAGCCACTCTCTCCGGCGCTCTCTGAAATGCAGTTTCCCGCTGATGGCACAGATTGAATACACGCAGATTTACGCGGAATCAACTACTAACTCATAACTCCTAACTTCTAACTCCATATGAATTGTCTAAGGCAAACGTGCTAAAACATAGTAGTTTTAATGCAAACTGACAATTACGCCTTCCATCGCCTTACAAAGACTTCTACAATATCTTCCAACGCATTCACATTCACATCCAGATCGGTTATCTCGACAGGATAAGAAAGTTTGGTGACGTGAAATTTAACCTTTAACGTTCTGTGTTTGCCATCATAAATCTCGATATCTTTTACATCAGCTTTCGTGAATAACCTTCGCTTTATCCGAATCCCGTCTTGCGTGAGCGTTATGACCGGTTGAGTGGTCCGGAGTTGAATAAAATTTTCAATGCTAAAGAGTAACGTCACAAGCCAAAGGCCTCCCAGAAAAACCTGCATCATCACTTCTCCCTGTAGGTTATTTTCACTGACAAATCCAATGATTGCCCAGGTTGTCGCGATAAATCCCATGGACCAGCAAATCAGTTCAAAGCGATTGTAGGTTTTGGAGTAATAGATTTCAACTATGTCTGGTACGTGGGAATCATCTGGCACGATGTCGGGCTCGCTGAACTTTTCCCTCAGACTTTCGAGTATCAACCGATCGCGCCCCGAGGGTGGGAAAAGTTTACTTTCCCATCCGGGAATAAGCCCCCATTTTTCGGCTTTCGATTTCAGCTCATGCACATTTCTAACCTGTTGAAATGCCCATATCTGCCATTGATAGAGGTATCGGGTAGTGAAATAATACGACAACAAGATACCCAGTGGAATAGAGATGAAAATCAAGTAGAATGAAGTGGAGAAGGCGAGAGAAGCGACGCCTGCCAATATTTGCGTGAGATAAAACGGAACAACAAACCGCATGCCTGCATTCTTTTTTCCGATGCGTAAGGCTTCGTTAACGGAGACTTCTTTCATGGAGTAACTGTATTAGTGTTTTTTCACTTTCGGAACTGTGTAATAGGGCCTAGTCCTGCTCATTGTTCATTGTTCACTGCTAATCGCCCCCGACTTGTTTCACGCAAAGGCCGCAAAGTTTAGCCGCAAAAGGCCGCAGAGAAATGCATGGATCATTGCTCATTGCTTTGATCTCATTTCGTTAGCGGAATGCAGGATGTAATTCTTGATGTCACTAACATCTTTTTGACTGAGACGATCTGAAAAATTGGGCATCCCTTTCTTCAGGTACATTCCTTTCAACACAATGTCCTCAATAATCGCAAACGTGCCTTCGCTTGAATACCTCAAGTTGGGAATAGCACCACCATTGTCACCCTCCCAACCGTGGCAATGGCGGCAATTAGCATTATACAATAACTGTCCTTTATTAATTTCTTCTGCTGTTGCGGAAACAGGAAGGTTAATGAGTTCCTTCGGTTTGGATTTATAAAATCCGGAATACGTTTCTTTAGCATCAATTGCGAAAGTGAAAATTGTGCCCGGGTAATTTTCCTCCGTAAATCTAACCCGATATCCAGGGTTGCCTCCCCAACCTACTGCAATGGATACGTATTGTTTTCCATTCATCATATAAGTTACCGGGGCTGCGATCACACCTGAGCCGACATTGGTTTCCCATAGCTTTTTTCCATCCGTTGCATCGTAAGCAATAAATTTACCCTCACCTGTTC
>DATHIE010000306.1:0-17622 GCA_035316905.1 Chryseolinea sp.
GTCATTTCTATTCTGCTTTTTATCCTTGTTTCTTCCATCGTACGCGCACAGCTGCGAATGCCCGCCATTTATGGCGATCATATGGTGATCCAAAAAAGCGCAACTGTTCCAATCTGGGGTTGGGCAACCGCTTCGCAGCAAGTGACGATAAAAGTTAGTTGGGATACAACAACGATACGAACTAAAGCGGAGAATACAACATTCTGGAAAGCTGCGCTGCAAAGTCCTCCAGCAGGCGGGCCTCATACCATCACGATAAAAGCAGGAGAAGAAACGAAAGTCATTGCAGATGTACTGTCAGGTGAAGTGTGGCTTTGTTCCGGTCAATCGAACATGGAATGGAGCATGGCAGCTACTGGCGATGGTAAAGAGATAATGGGGAACGTTAACGACGCGACCATTCGGTTATTTGATATTCCTAACTCTTCCTCTGACCAACTACAAACACGGGGAGAAGGAAGCTGGAAAGTTTGCAATGCGGAAAACGTTAAGGGATTTAGCGCGGTAGGTTATTTCTTCGGAAAGAAGATTAACCAGGATTTGAATGTTCCGGTCGGCCTGATTAACGCAAGTTGGGGCGGAACACCGGCAGAGGTTTGGCTTCCCCGGGAAAAGGTTGAGGCTGATGCAAGCTTAAAAGCAGCAGCCGAAAAACAAACCGATGATCGACCCTGGTGTCCGTCTAAGCCTGGAGTTGTATTCAATTCCATGCTCAATCCAATCATTCCATTTCGACTAGCAGGTGCGTTATGGTATCAGGGTGAATCGAACACTGGAGCACCGTTCACTTATAAAAAGTTAATGGAAACGCTGATACTGGACTGGCGTGAGAAATTTTTGTCGGACCTTCCATTCTATTATGTGCAGATAGCTCCGTACACCTATGGTTCCGTTGAGATAGGAACGCTCGTTCGTGAACAGGAAGTAAAGATGCTCGAGATCCCCAAGACGGGAATGGTGGTAATTTCCGATCAGGTTGATAACGTAAAAGATATTCATCCTCAATTCAAAAAGCCTGTTGGTGAACGGCTGGCTAACATTGCGTTGGTAGAGACTTACGGAAAAACCGGTATCGTGTATAAAAATCCATTGTACCAATCGATGAAGGTTGAGAAGAACAAGATCCGGATCCAATTTCAAAATGTTCCCAGCGGTCTGGTTACCCCCGGTGGTGAGCTGACCGAATTTCAAATAGCGGGTGAAGATCATAAGTTCTATCCCGCGACTGCAAAGATCGACGGCGGTACCGTTGTTGTTTCTGCCAAGGACGTAAAAGCTCCCGTAGCAGTGCGATTTGGTTGGAAGAATGAGTCAATTCCGAATTTGTTCAGTAAAGAAGGGCTTCCTGTGTCAAGTTTCCGGACAGATGATTGGCCGATCGTCGTTGACTAGCGTTTTGCGTGCTTCGCGTCTTCGCTTTTGCGGCCTTTGCGTGAAATGCATTTGAATGTTTGCATGGACCTTTAAATGCAGGTTTCACCCCGAGAACTCGGGGCAAAGACAATTCGCAAAGGCCGCAGACAAAAGCCAACCATTGATGAATCAACCATCAACCCTTCCCTATCCAACCATCCAACTACTGACCTAACTAACATACTTTAGCTTGTGATTCAATTCTTTGACAAAAGGACGAGGATATAATAAAAAATTTTCTCCGATACTTATATTTGCCCGCTTATAAACCCAGCGCAATATGATCGTATTAAAATTCGGAGGAACATCAGTAGGCAAACCCGAGCGTATGAAGAAGATCGCCGAACTTGTGTTAGGCACGCCCGGTAAAAAGTTTGTGGTTCTTTCGGCCTTATCAGGAACAACAAATACACTGGTTGCAATAGGTGATCATTTATTGGCTGGACAAAAAGCAAAAGCCGAGGAAGAGATAAAGGCTTTGGAAAGTCATTATCAGGCTTTCATTAAGGAACTCTACTCGAGCGATGCGTTTCTTGCTATTGGTCAGGAAACAGTAAGCCGCTTTTTCATTTTCATGAGACTGCTTGCCGCCGGCCAATTCGATATTAAGAGTTACCGCGAGTTACTTGCACAGGGTGAACTCCTTTCTACGGAATTATTTTATCAACACTTACAGGAACGCAAGATCAACGCAAGACTTTTGCCGGCACTCTATTTCATGACTATCGACGAAAATGAGGAACCTGAGCTTGAAAAGATATCTGAAAGATTAAAACCGTTGCTGGTATCGTTAAGCAACATAGACATCATAATCACACAAGGATATATCTGTCGCAATCACAGGAACGAGATCGACAACCTCAAGAGAGGCGGAAGTGATTATACAGCGTCACTTATTGGAGCGGCTATTCGCGCGGATGAAATTCAGATATGGACTGATATCGACGGAATGCACAATAACGATCCCCGAATTGTGAAGAAGACATTGCCTATTTCAGAGCTTACATTTGACGAAGCTTCGGAGCTCGCCTATTTCGGAGCAAAGATCCTTCATCCATCCACCATCGTGCCAGCCCAGAAGTACAACGTTCCCGTACGTTTGAAAAATACGTTGGATGAAAAAGCACCAGGTACAATAATTACGAGCAAAGGAAGCGAAGGCTCATTCAAAGCTATTGCCGCCAAAGATGGTATCACGGCTATAAACATCCGTTCTTCCCGTATGTTGATGGCTTATGGATTTCTGAGAAGAGTATTTGAGATCTTTGAAAACCACAAGACTTCGATCGACATGATCACAACATCGGAAGTCGCCGTATCGGTTACCATCGATAATAACACGCAGCTTGCGTCAATCGAGAACGAACTGAAGAAGTTCGGAACTATCAGCGTGGATAAAGATCAGACCATTATCTGTATTGTTGGGCAGAAGATCACGGTACAGCAAGACGTTTTCAAAAAGATATTTGACTCCTTGGCCGATGTGCCTATACGCATGGTTTCCTGCGGTGGAAGCACGAATAACGTTTCAGTTCTCGTTGACAAAAAGGACAAGGACAAGGCTCTGAATGTTTTGAATGAGGGACTGTTCGGTTTAAAATAACGTTGACCCGTCGTTTTCGATAAAATTTAATCCGCCGAAATCGCGCTAACCGTTGATCATGCACTTTAGTATGATTGATGATTGCGATCCTGCGGTGTTGCCTCATCTTTTTTAATTAAGGCAAAGGCATCCTCTTTCACACTTCCGCCATTCCATTAAGTAAATAAGTACACCACGCCTTCTTTCTAAGGCAAAAAATAATCCATATTTAAATAATAATAACCCTAGCCTCCTCCGAATGGAAACCATTGTTGTAATAGTCTTTATAGTGGGCTATTTCTGCATCGCTCTTGAAGGCCCAATAAAGGTCAACAAAACAGCGTCAGCTACACTAATGGGAGTACTTTGTTGGACGCTATTTGCGATCTCCACTCCCAATGATTCTATCACAGGCAGCGTACAGTTTAATGATTTTCTCGATAGTCTGAAATTAGACCTTGGCAACAAATTCTCGGCGCTAGGTCAACAGGAGATATTTCGAAGCTTCGTAGTCTCTGAGCTTTCACGTCACCTTGCAAGTATTGCTGAAATACTTTTCTTCCTTATGGGTGCAATGACCATTGTTGAAATCGTGGATGCCCATGAGGGATTCCGTTTCATAACGGATAGGATAAGCACAAAAAATCCGAAAAAACTGCTATGGATAATTTGTTGGGTAACGTTCTTCCTTTCTTCGGTACTTGATAACCTAACCACTGCTATTGTGATGGTTTCCCTCATTAGAAAGCTCATCCCCAATAAGGAAATGCGATTGTTCTTCGCGGGCATGATCATCATAGCGGCTAATGCGGGCGGGGCATGGACTCCAATAGGAGACGTCACAACCACTATGCTTTGGATTGGCGGACAAATATCAACTGCCAGCATCATGAAAGTTGTGTTCATCCCAAGTGTGATATGTATGCTTGCCCCGCTGGTTTACGTGAGCTTTACCCTGAAGGGTGAGCTAGGTGAAACGCATCAGCATTATATTAAGGATGAAGCGGACGTTGTCAAGGGCGGACAACTGATGCTGATACTGGGCGTTGGGGCGTTGATGTCGGTGCCAATTTTCAAAACCCTGACTCACCTTCCTCCCTACATGGGTATGCTTGCTGCGCTCGGCGTTGTTTCCGTAGTTTCCGAAATGATCCACCCTGACCTTGATGAGGCAGTTAAAAAGAATTACACAGCCGCGGGAGCTCTGGCGCGAATAGATGTACCAAGCGTATTGTTCTTCCTCGGAATATTATTGGCGGTGGGTGCACTTGAGTCTATGCTTACTCTCCACCACTTTGCGGAATACCTCTCTCAGACTATCGGAGATAACCGCGTTATTATCACTTTGATCGGACTACTTTCCACTGTTGTCGACAACGTTCCTCTTGTGGCTGCGAGTATGGGCATGTATAGCCTCGATGTTTATCCTATGGATCACATGATCTGGCAATACCTTGCCTATTGCGCTGGCACTGGCGGAAGTATTTTGATTATCGGATCCGCCGCCGGCGTTGCTGTTATGGGTATGGAAAAAGTTGATTTTATCTGGTATGCGAAAAAGATCAGCCTTATCGCGCTAATAGGATACTTCGCGGGCGCGGCGGCTTATTTGGTGATTGAGGGGATGTGAGGGTGTGTGATATATGGCTATACGGGAATAAAGTACTTGAGTGTTAGCAGGTAAAAAATATCAATTGCGTTAGAACCCAACGACCAACCCGGCGCACGAATCGCTGGTTGCTCCCGTAACGCTTTTCAGGCAATTTGACTCTCCGCGAACTCTTAGTACACCAAGGAACCCAAATACAATTGCTTCCTTGAACTTTATCACATCGGAATCCGGAATGATCAGGGTAATGTTGTCACCACATTGATCAAGCAATTGCGAAATGAAAAATGAATTAAAAGCGCCCCCTCCTGTGCATAGTACATTACAGCGTTTTTTTTGTGAGCTAATAGTCAGCGCGATTTCTTTTGCGGACGATAAAGTCATCGTCCTGAGTTTATCTTTTAATTGGACATTGGGATCATCCAGTATAGGCTTAATGCGTTCTTCAAACATCTCGCGACCTAGTGATGGCCTTCGCTTACGAAGACTTGAATAAACGGCATCGAGTTTTTTCAACATTGCCTGATCAATTTCACCATCAGACGATAAGGCACCATCCTTATCAAATTCCTTTTTTATCGTCGACATGAGATAATTGAGACCCATGTTGTTGAAGCAAATGTCGAATGCAACGCGTTTTCCACTGATATCCCTTGAAAGATTCGCGATTCCCCCCAGGTTGAGACAGACATCGTAGTCACCAAACAAAAATTTATCTCCGACAGGGACCAATGGTGCACCCTCTCCCTCACGCATAACATCGAGGCTTCTGAAATCAAATACAACGGGTACCCCACATGCGGCATGAAGTGCGTTGCCATTGCCAATCTGATAAGTGAATCTCTTTTGTGGTTGATGAAAGATCGTATGGCCGTGAGAAGCAATGAAATCCACCTTCAGCTTATTACGTCGAATAAAATCACCGCTTGCCTTTCCCAGGAATCGTCCGTATTCCGAATCCAGTTCCATAAGTTGCTCACTCGTCAGATGTTGGGCAGTAGATAGTTTTTTCATCCATGCCGAGGAATACTTAACAGTCGTCGATTTCTTAAGGGAGAAGGACCAGCGTCCTTTATTTTTAGCGAAATGAGCATAAGCAATGTCCAGCCCGTCCAAAGAGGTACCAGACATCAGTCCTATAACTTTAAAGTTGTTCCTTGAATCCATATTTTTGGGACGTGAGCCTATTTAGGTAATAATGCAAATTAGCGGACATCTTATTAATAGCAACACGCAGGAATAGAACATAATAGAAGTTACAACTTCTGCTTCCATTGTCAATCATTAAAGAATACGCTTAAAAAAATTCGAAAACGGCAAGCCATGAACATAGTTGTTGACTACGGAAACACGTCTGCCAAGGTGGGCGTCTTTGAGGGTGATAAGCTCACCATGCAATACAATTTCCAAAAGGCAGAAGAGCTAAAGGAATTTCTGGAAAACTTTTCTGCAGTTAGTTTCATCATTAGTTCTGTAACCAAAGATCCCGCCGAGGTTTTACCCTGGGCGACCCAGGCAAAACGCAAACTTATTTTGAATCCTCAACTTCCGCTACCTGTTAAAATCAAGTATGCGACACCGTCAACACTTGGTGTCGACCGCATTGCCGGGGTATGCGGGGCCCAGCACATGTTTCCAAAAACGAATGTGCTCGTTATCGATGCCGGCACGTGCATTACCTACGATTTCCTGGACAGAGATGGAAATTTTCTCGGTGGCGGCATTTCGCCGGGCCTGATGATGCGCTTCAATGCTGTTCATAATTTCACAGCCAGACTGCCGTTAGTACCCTTGATTGAAGAGGCTCCTCTCATCGGAGATAGCACTGAAAGCTGCATTCAAAGTGGGGTGATCAATGGATTAATCGAAGAACTTAGTGGGATTATCAGGCTCTACAGGCAAAAATTTGAGGGATTGTCTGTGATTTTAAGCGGCGGTGACGCCCGATTTTTTGAAAACAAACTGAAAGGGTCCATATTTGCGGTCCCTGAACTAGTACTCAGCGGATTAAACAGCATTTTGATACATAATGTCGGTCGTTAAAAAGTGGTTTTTGGTTTTTGCTGTTGTCGTTTCCGCAGCAAAAGTGTGGGGTCAGGCGGCACCTTCACCTTTCACAACATATGGCGTTGGTGAGCCTTATGGCTATGGATTAGTGCATAATCAAGGCAATGGGCTCGGTGTCAGTCAGCCTCAATACTGGTATGTTAACAATCAGAACCCGGCTTTGCTTATCTACAACAACTACTCTGTGTTTCAGGTCGGAATTGTGGGAGAATCGCGAACCGCCAAGGGTGACACGACAAATGAAAAGAATAGCGGCGGAAACCTGAACTACATCGTCATGGCGTTTCCGATCAAGCCGGACAAATGGACATCTTCCCTCGGATTAATGCCATACACAGACGTTAATTTTAGTTTTCAATATCCCGGCTTAGTCAAGGATCCTCTGGGTGCGGTGGTCGACACCCTGACGACTTCTGAAAGTGGCAGTGGCGGTTTGACTCAGGTGTATTGGTCAAACGGCGTAAGACTAACTAAGGAGATAGCAGTTGGTCTAAAGGCAGCGTATTTGTTTGGTCCCGTATCAAATCTTTATTCAAACCTGTTGTCGGGCGCCTCCACACCTGGTGAACGATACGTGGTAAGCGTTGAAGATAAGTCCAACAACCACGGATTTAATTTTGGGTTGGGTTTTTCGTTTAGCAGAGATTCGTTGGGACGCCGGAATGATCGCAGGGTAAGTATTGGTGCGGTTTATAATTTTGCTTCAAACCTTAAGTCAACAAGTAATACCAAAATTTTCCGGACTACGTTAGGAGGTGATACAGTGGAGCGATACACGATAGAAAGTGTGGACGGGACGCTTCATTTGCCACAAGGATTTTCGGCGGGCATATCTTACGGAAAAGGCGTAAATTGGTCCATAGGTACGGAGTTCGCGTATCAAGATTGGGCGTCTTTCGAAAGCATAAGATCAGACGACCAGGGGTTGGGAAAATCGTGGCGCACGACCGTGGGTGGTGAATTCACAATGGACCCGCTTGCTCTGGAAAGCTATTTGAAGCGCATCACATTCCGAACGGGTGTAAGTTTTGAGCAGTATCCGTTTTTAGCGAATAACAATGTGGTGAAGGATTATGGCATTAATTTTGGCTTCTCTCTCCCGGCTGGCCGTTCTAGTATGGATTTTGCCGTAAAACTAGGAAAGAGGGGAAATAGGAAAGAAAACATTATAGAAGAATCTTATTTCAAATTATACTTCGGGATAACATTTAACGATCAGTGGTTCATCAAACGGAAGTTTGATTAGAATATAAATAAAAATATAAGAATGCATGTTTTGAGCGTCTGCGTTTTTATGGCTGTGTTTTTCGGATCAATTGGATGTTTGGCGCAATGCAGAGAAGTGAAGTTCATCAGAACAAAAACTTAATTGAACCTAAAAGTATATCGAAGGCCATAGCTTACTGTGGCCTTTGTTATTTCTGTTTATGATCAAATATCTTTTACTTGTATTTGTTGGTGTGATCGTTTTCGGCTGCAATGGCACCGACACTAAAGAACTTTTGGAATACAAAGGTCCCTTAAGTGAATTTGAAAACGTCGAGTTGTATTATAGCGAGAACGAAAAAGTGAAAGTGAAGATGGTGGCAGATCTTCTCTATGAATTTGAAACCGGTGATCGTGAGTTCCCGAAAGGCGTTTATATGGAATTCTTCGATGAGTCTGGCAAGATTGAATCGACGTTGAAAGCCAACCATGCATACTATTTCAAGAAGGATGATCAATGGCGCGGCCGTGGAAACGTCGAGGTTAAAAACCTGGTTGAGTACAAGCAGCTGAATACCGAAGAGTTGTTTTGGAAACCTAAAGAGAAGAAGATCTTCAATGATGTGTTCGTTACGATTCGCAGAGACGGCGACGTAATCTACGGCGAAGGGCTTGAAGCCAACGAGGACATGTCTGACTACGTGATCAAGAAACCTGCCGCAGAATTTGAAGTGAAGGAGTAGTAAAAACAATTTCTCCTTATGAATTTATTCGGCTATCAATGATCTTTGAACCGCGCAGATTATTCGCCGTGCTTCGCAGTTCAAAAAATCCTGTCGCCCGAAAATTTATAAACTTGTAGCGAGATTTTCTTCTCATTGCAATCGGATTGGCGGTTTCTAGCTCGCCCCCGAAGAACCAAATTATCGCTATTTTTGCCTAAACATGAAACTCGTCGACGTTCTCGTCCTCTCCCTCGCAGTTGCTTTTCTGATCATTGGAATCCACCAGACCATGGTGCTTGGCTTTGGTAAAGCCTACTGGGCTATAATGCTTTCGCTCGGCCTCTACTTTGTATTCAACTTCCGAAAGAAGAAATAACATGAACGCGCTTCTTCTTTTAGGTATCATTATCTCATTGATTTTTTCGAGCTTTTTCTCCGTCCTGGAGACAAGCTTCAAAGCCGCAAACAAATTACAGCTCGAACTTGAAAGCCGACTTGGAAACCTTGCCGCGCAAATATTGATATTCTTTGCAAAACGACCCGCATGGTTCACCGGAACAACGTTTATTGGCACAACGCTATCGCTGGTCGCATTTGGTACTTTGATGTCGTTGATATCTATGCCCCTCTTTCAAAATCTCTTGCCTGAAAAAATCAGTAATGATTTTGCAATTATCGTTATCCAAACTGCGATCTCCGCTTTCATTGTTCTCGCCATTGCTACGGTCATTCCAAAGACGGCGATCATTTCAAATCACATTCAGGTGTTGAACTTCCTTGTCATACCATTCACTGTCTCATTCGCCCTGCTGGCTGTATTCACGTTTCCTCTTCTCGCTATCTCAAGATTTCTCGTGCTTCGGGTGTTCAGGTCAACCGGTAAAGAAGAAAAGGCTCCATTTAAAAACACAGACCTCCGGCCCTACACGAACAAAGTAACTGACGCAACAGTTCAACCGGAGGACATCGAACTGGATAAAAAAATTTTTCACAATGCACTGGAATTCAAAACGGTGAAGATCCGTGATTGTATGATCCCAAGAACGGAAATAACCTCCGTCGAATTGAATGAAAGCATCAAAAGGCTTAGAGAAGCGTTTGTTGAAAGCGGGCATTCCAAAGTGATTATATACAAACAAAACATAGATGAGATCATAGGTTATTGTCATTCATCAGCACTCTTCAAAAGACCACAGGAAATAAAAGATATCCTCACTCCAATCATCATCGTTCCTGAGACGGCGCTCGCTAACGAACTAATGATACGGTTTATAAATGAACATAAAAGCCTGGCAGTTGTAATTGATGAATTTGGCGGCACAGCAGGATTGGTGAGCATGGAAGACGTCATTGAAGAGATCTTCGGAGAGATCGAAGATGAGCATGACGAAGAAGGTCACCTCATTGAACAGCAGCTCAGCGACAATACCTATCTCCTTAGTGGGAGGCTGGAGGTTGATTATCTGAACGAAACCTACGATTGGGAACTTCCCACGGGTGAGTACGAGACCCTGGGAGGGCTGATCCTATCCTACGCGGAGGATTTCCCCAAGCAAGGCCAGACAATAGAAGTGCCCCCGTTCACGTTCACCATCCAGACTACTGGGGTAAACCGGGTCGAAGCGGTCATGGTTCAGGTCGAAAATGGAGGAAAATCTCTCGAATAAACCCTCAAAAAACGTCGGAATAGGCCGTTTTAGGGCCATCTGAGCCAGCTTGTCAGTCCTCAATAAGTCTTTTTTATAACCCTATTTTTCTAATACAGATTACGGGTTAAATTTGCGGCTCTTTAAAAATCAGAATATGGCATTGATTGGAACATTGCGCAACAAGATGGGCACGTGGGTGGTGGTATTCGTGTTCGTTGCGATAACGGCATTTATTGTGGGCGACCTTTTCAGTGGGAACTCTTCAATTTTGAACTGGGGTAGGAACTCCGTAGGTGAAATCGGAGGTCGTGAGATCTCAGTCGAAGAATTTCAATCTGTCATTCGCGAGCGCGAGGCAAACTACTATCTTCAGTTTGGAAGAGAGCCTGGAGAACGCGAAATGCCTAGCATTCGCCAGCAGGCCTGGGATCTTCTTATAGCACGTTACGCCATCCAGACGGAATTCGCCAAGGTTGGTGTTGAGGTTACTGAGGATGAAGTGTGGGACATGATCCAGGGTAAGAATGTAGATGAGAGCGTAAGGCTTGCTTTCACAAATCAGGAAACCGGACAGTTTGATCCTAACCAGGTCGTTACTTATCTCGGTCGTTTGAAGACGATGCCACAAACATCGGAACAGAGAATACGTTGGGAGATGTTTCAGAGGGACCTGAAACCTGGCCGCGAACGCATCAAGTATGAAAACCTTTTGATCAAGAGCAGCTACATCACTGCAGCTGAGTCTGAACTTGAATACCATTTGCAAACTGACGTCGCGGAAGTTAAATACCTGTACGTTCCTTTTTACGCTATCAGCGATTCAGCTGTTAACGCAAGTGATGATGAACTGAAAGCTTACTACAATAAGAATGTCGAAAAGTACAAGACCGAAGCCAGCCGTGATTTGAAATATGTTAGCTTCCCCGTTGTTGCCTCAGCTGATGATTCACTGGAAGTGAAGGAGGACCTTGCTCGTGCAGTGACAGAGTTCAAGACAGCACAGGAAGATTCCACCTATGCTTCTGCTAATACAGACGGACAGAATCCTTATACAACATATACGGTAAAAACCTTACCGGCATATCTTCCTGCCGATAGCATCAAACAAGGAAAAGTCCTTGGACCGATCCTCGACGAAGGAGTTTATAAAGTAGTGAAAGTTTCGAAAATTTTTACGGATACCGTTTCAACCGCTCGCGCAAAACATATCCTTATCAGGTGGACAGACCCCAGCGCTAGTGCCAAACAAACCGCAAAGGAAAAGGCACAGGGAATCTTAAAAGACATTAAGGCTGGTGCCGATTTTGGTGCGAAAGCCCGTGAATTTGGAACTGATGGAACCTCTTCACGTGGTGGTGACCTTGGCTGGATCACAAAGGGGGAAATGGTGAAGCCCTTTGAAAATGCTTTATTCGGAGCAACTCGTCCTGGATTGCTCAATGAGGTTATAGAAACGGAGTATGGATATCATATTATCGAGGTTACGAATGTGACGAACAACACTGGTTATAAGCTGGCAATTGTTGAACGTGAGATCGTACCAAGCGATGCAACGATCAACGAGGCTTATAGAAAATCAGAAGAGTTCGCATCCAACCTTTCCAGTATCGGCGATTTTGAAGCAAGAGCGAAAGAGCAGGGACTTAATGTTCAGGAAGCGAAGAACGTTCTCGCGGGTGACAGGCGTATCGGAACATTGGGAGAATCGCGTGAGGTAGTACTCTGGTTATTCCGTGATGCATCAAAGGGCAAAATATCACAGGTTTTTGATCTTGACGATCAGAATGCTGTTGCTGTTATGACCAATGAAGTAGACAAAGGATATAAACCATTCGAATCCGTTAAGGCAGAGCTTGCCCCTGCAGTACGCAATGAAGCCAAAGGAAAAGTTATTATCGAAAAGCTTAAAAGCGCTAAGGGGACTCTTGATGAGGTGGCCAATGCATTTGGATCAGACGCAAATGTCTATACCAGCAGCGACCTGAAACTCAATAGCAACTCGTTGCCAACTGTGGGATTTGATCCCCAGGCTGTGGGCCTCGCATTCTCTCTTGAAAATGGAAAACGCTCTGATCCTGTTGCGGGTGAAAACGGTGTGATCATCATGGAACTGCAAAACAAGACAATTGCTCCATCGCTGTCTGACTACACAGCTTACAAAACCCAACTCGACCAAGGTAACTTCAATCGTAATACAATGGGTATCTCCGAAGCGATTAAAGAAAAGGCAAACATCGTAGACAAGCGCTACAAATTCTATTAATTGATACTTGACAAATAACGCTACGCCTCCTGGCAAAACCGGGAGGCGTAGCCATTTAAATATGGACGAAACATGGTTCATTTCTTTTCGGGAAAAGCTTGAAAAGCACTATGCATGGCCTTCGTTATATATCTTCAAATTCATCGTGCCTACCGGGCAGCAGGACCAGGTAAAAAATCTATTCCCCTCACACACCGCCAGTGAAAAATTGTCTAAACAGGGCAATTACACCAGCATCACCATACAGGCGATGATGCAGTCCAGCGATGCTGTTATTGAAATGTACAAACGTGCCGCCCTCATTGAAGGCATTGTGGCGTTGTGATTGCTTTGCACTTCTTCTGATGCAAAGTCGAAGGACCTATGTCCAACTGTCTTGAAAAAATCGTAAATCGACATAAAATCCGCTCACTATGGAATGGAAATCTGAAAATAACCGGCTGAAGAAGACTTTTAAGTTTAAAGACTTCACCCACGCATTTGCCTTCATGACCAAGGTGGCAATCGCAGCCGAAAAAATGAATCATCATCCGACCTGGACGAACACATGGAACACGGTAAGCTTTGAGCTATCTACGCATGATGCTGGCGACATAGTAACCGACAAAGACAGGCGGCTTGCTAAAGCAATTGATGAGGTCGAGAAGTAAGCAGAGCTGAATGGAAAAAACAGACATGATCTATGGCACCAGGGCAGTCATCGAGGCTATCCTGGCGGGAAAGAATATCGATAAAATAATGATCCAATCGGGACTCTCCAACGATTTGATCAAGGAGTTGATTGCTGTCGCGCGGAATAACAATGTGCCAGTTGCCTTTGTACCTGCTGAAAAGATAAAACGGCTGTCAACAAAAAATCATCAGGGAGTAATTTGCCTGGTTTCTTCCATAACCTTTGCCTCAGTCGATAACCTCATCTTCAAGGCGTATAGTGAGGGGAGAGAACCTTTCTTCCTTATCCTTGACCGTATCACTGACGTGCGAAATTTTGGGGCTATTGTCCGCACAGCAGAATGCGCTGGCGTCGACGGAATTATCATTGCCGAAAAAGGCAATGCTCCTATAACCAGCGACGCTATGAAAACATCAGCTGGTGCCTTGAACCATGTTCCCATTTGTCGTGAAAAGGACATGAAAAAGATCCTTCAGCTTCTCCGCGACAACGGCATACGACTCGTCGCGTGCACTGAAAAGACAGAAAAAAGTATTTACGACGTGAATCTGACAGGTCCACTTGCTCTCATCCTCGGATCGGAGGAAGACGGCGTGAGCGACACCTTCCTACGCGATTCAGATGAACTTGCACGCATTCCCCTGAAGGGAAAGATTGAATCCCTCAACGTCTCCGTTGCCGCCGGCGTAGCATTATATGAAGCTGTCCGGCAACATTTCGGGTCTGTCATTCCAAAATAATATTGTTTCCTTTCGGATACCGTATGGCATAAGTAAGCTGAATCGTTTCAGTCTTGCCTGCCGTTATGAGTTTTTTCCATGTCAATAAACCATTTTCGTTCTCATACCTCGCTTTTGAATCCTCAAGTTTGTCCACAATGATCTCTTTGTCATTGGAAACTGGAATCTGGTCGACCACAACGATCGTAACGGGCTGAGCCTTCTTATTGCGTATCGAGATCTCGTAAGTGAAGGTGATCTTTTGATTGGATCCAACGAAATGCCTGGATGAATAGTCCTTCTTCTTTTCCCGGTTCACAACCACATTGCCATCTCTGCCTAACGACAGCGTGAGCGTATCTGACGTATTCCGGGTGTCAAGGATCGATTTGCCGATGTATTTACCTTCGAAGAACAGGCTGGCTTCCCCTTCCAGAAAATTGTATTCATCCCAGTTGAGCAGTTTTGCCGTCAGGAAGGCGTCTGCATCAAGCTTTGGTGCACAGTAATATTCATAAAGTGCATCCAGTTCATACTCCATCATCTCCGTTGTCCTTTTCTCCCCATCCGATTTTATGGAAAAGGGCTCATCAATTGTGTATTCAATATTTGTCTGTCTAACAACCGGAGTAGCGACAATTGTTTTTTTGAGTCTCGGTCCAACGCTATTGTTAGAGTACGACAATGTGCTTTTTCTTGACACCCCGGCATAACCCGTAACAGCAACTTCGTTCAATTGCGTTGCATCTGGCATAAGGTGAAGGTCAACTACATCTCTGCCCTGGATATTGACTTCATCCGTGGCATAACCGATGTATGAGTAAATCAGCGTCTGGGCGTCAGATGTAAGTGACAATGAATAATATCCCTCTGAATCAGTTACAGTTGCCATAGTAGTTCCCTTGATAATTACGTTTACACCCGGAACAGCAGAACCATTTTCATCCATCACTCGTCCTCGAACCATATTGTTCGCAAAACTCTGTGCAGGTTGATTTTGAATAGTTCCGATGTTTGGTGATTGATAGTTCGCCACGACATTGTTAAATCCCAGTACCCATGGTTTGATAAGAGGCTTTGCTCCCCCTTCATTGGGATTTGCCGTCGATACAGTCAGTTCGACATTGTTCCAATCCTCACCGGACTGTTGAATTACGTTGGCCTTGTACGTGATACTTATTGGCGATTGAATATTTTTAGCACGAATGTCATACGTTGGGAACCACCGTGCTTCCTTTACAAGGTATGTGATCCTAAAATCGGCTTTAACGGCATTTGGCGAGGAGACTTTCACAATAATCTCACCGGTAGGTTCTTCGGTCCTGACACTTAGTTCCGTTAACTGGGCTTCTATCTTGCCCAGATCTTCACTGTGTTTTTTGATCGTCCGGTTGATCAGGAGCAACTGTTGTTTGATGTCCGTAAGACGTTGACGAAAATAATCCATTGCAATTTTGAGCTCTTCGATCTGAACACCCTTCGCTGTTCCTCCAATCGATTTGTTTGTTTTAAGAATCACCTCCTCCTCCTTGTAAACTTCCTCACGCGATTTTTCCTCCGCTACCAGAGCCAGCAACCTTCGTCTTTCACTTTCGAGAGAAGCAACCTTCTCCGGTTTTTGGACATTCTCGAGATAATTCACGCGAAATGACACAGAAAGTATCTTAGCCGAAGGAGGTCCGTCAACTTGAATACTTTGTTCCAGAATGCCCGCGGCGATACCTGGCACAGAAAGATTAGATACGCCCTGTTTCAAATTAACGCTCGCAGACCTTGTCACCTGCGCGCCTTCCAGAAATACGGTCACCTGAGCGATTTTCGAATTGACCTCCTGAGCAATTTCTTGCGCAAAACCCAATATTGATGACCCTGCTAGAATCATAGTGGTAACGATTATTCTCATAGTTCATGGATTTAAATTCAATACCATGATGCAGATGAGGAGCTAATTCCATAATAAAGCCTAAATTAAAATCACGCTGAGTCCGTCAAAAACGGATGAAATCAAAGGACTATGAAAATCACTTTCTTTAGCACGCAACCCTATGACAGGTCGTTTTTTGAGGCACACAACAAGAATTTCGGATTCGAGCTGCTTTTTTATGAAGTGGGACTCAATGAGCAAACCGTTCACCTTATTGACCGGACTGATGCCGTTTGTGTGTTTGTTAATGACCGTATTAACAAGGCGGTTATTGAGCGTATGGTCACTCAGGGAGTTAAACTTATTGCACTACGTTGTGCCGGATTCAATAATGTCGACCTGGAATCAGCAAGGGCCAACGATGTAAAAGTCGTTCGCGTGCCGGCCTATTCACCACATGCGGTTGCCGAACACGCGGTTGCAATGATCATGGCGCTGAACCGCAAAACCCACAAGGCTTACAACCGAATCCGTGAACAAAACTTTTCATTGCATGGACTAATGGGCTTTGACCTTTCCGGCAAAACGGTTGGTGTAGTAGGCACGGGAAATATTGGCCAGGTTTTCTGCAAGATCATGTTAGGTTTTGGTTGTCGCGTAATTGCTTTCGACGTTAAGGAACAAGACGATGTGAAGGAGGCTGGCGTTAAATATGTTTCTCTCAACGAACTGCTGACCACTTCAGACATCATCTCATTACATTGTCCCCTCAATGAAGCCACAAAATACATTATTGGCGACGGGAACATTGCGCTCATAAAAAAAGGTTGCATGCTTATAAATACAAGTCGTGGCGGACTTATCAACACGAAAAGCGTCATCAAGGCATTAAAATCAGGACAGCTGTGCGCCTTAGGTATTGACGTTTATGAGCAGGAGGAGACATTATTTTTCCGTGACCTTTCCGAAAGTATTGTTGAAGATGATCTCATAACAAGGCTTATGAGTTTTCCGAACGTGTTGATAACCGCCCACCAGGGATTCTTTACCGTTGAAGCAATGGATCAAATCGCAGAAACAACGCTGAGGAACGTGCAGGCGTTTGAGTCGGGCGAAGTATTAATCAATGAAGTAAAGTTCAGCGGGTAGTCGCCCAAAATGGTGCCTGGCTGGCTGGGTACCTGGCGGCCTGGGATCAATCGAATTGTTAGAGTGCACCCATCTTAATCACTTAACCACTTTGGGGTCGGTTAAGGTCGGTGTATCTCCAAGATTAGTCACATCGCCTTCAGCAACCTTCGATTATTCAAGTCGGGCGATGCGTTGGTCAATGAGGTAAAGTTTAATGGGGTAGTCACTTAAATGTTAGCTGGGTACCTGGTTGGCTGGGCACCTAGGCACCCAGTTAGCAAGGCACCCAGGTACCTCTAGAGCGCTCCAGCCTTGATCTCGTCCACCACTGTCGGGTCAAGCAAAGTAGTTGTATCGCCAAGGTTAGATGTATCTCCCTCAGCAACTTTACGCAAGATCCTTCGCATGATCTTTCCGGATCTCGTTTTTGGAAGACCGCTAACGAATTGTATTTTATCAGGCTTTGCGATCGGACCTATTATCTTGGCAACCGTTTCGCGGATCTCTGCCCGAAGTTTTTCTTCCTCCATGGGCTTATCGTAACAAATGACAAATGCATAAATCCCCTGACCCTTGATGTCATGCGGATATCCCACTACCGCTGTCTCGCATACCGCTGAATGCTCATCGATTGCACTTTCTACTTCCGCAGTACCCATATTATGTCCGGAGACAATAATGATGTCATCAACTCTGCCTGTGATCCGGTAATAACCGTCGG
>DATHIE010000307.1:0-14511 GCA_035316905.1 Chryseolinea sp.
CGCTGTGGTCAGCACATTGAAAAAGTACGGTTGTTTTTTGGCGATGTTGCACCCGAATTGATCAGAGTCCGCCTCGAGGACCGGCGACTCTGATCGGGATCGAACAATCAAGTTTCATTCGGGTCAGTTTAAAGACGGCCATGCACTAGGCTTTTAATACCCCGTCACAAAGTATTGGTACAACATCGTACTGATCCGGGGTCATACAAAATTTGATGTCTTTATGGATGTTCAACTTTGCCAGACGTTTTACGTGACTCGCCGTTCCTAGGAAGCTTACCATGTCATTCTTTGCAATGTTATACAGGTGCTGTGCTGCCAGTGGTGCATCACAATCCGGTTCGATATGATCTTTTACTATGTCCACAACGGCACCGGCAAATAAGGTATCCTCCAGGTTGACTTTTCCTTTCCACCCTGCACAAACCAGCAGCACTT
Organism: Chryseolinea sp.; assembly: GCA_035316905.1. GTDB lineage: Bacteria > Bacteroidota > Bacteroidia > Cytophagales > Cyclobacteriaceae > Chryseolinea. Next base: position 439 of record DATHIE010000307.1, read on the forward strand.
TGTTATTGCTTTCCAGAAGATGCGAGGTAACCGCCGACAGATTCAAAAAGGATCCGATAATTATCTCCCTGGCTTCGATCGCTTTTGCAATAGCCAGGGTGCCGTTAGTTGTAGTGAAAGCGATCTTTTTTCCTCTCAGCTTTTCTTCCATGTATTCGAAAGGAGAGTTCCCGAGATCAAATCCATCGACTTTTTTTCCATCGCGTTCGCCTGCTGTGAAATAACCTTTTTCCTTCATGGCAATACAATCTTCAAGCTTGGCGAATGGTGTAATGCTATCTATGCCATGTGCAAAAGCTGTAGTCATACATGAAGTTGCCCTTAGGATATCAATGATCACTACAGTCTTGTCGCGTACATCGTACAAGTGCATTAGATCGGGACTTAGACACACATCGATAGTTTTCATCTCTTACGTTTACAAGGATGAAACATGGAACAAATAGATTTGATCTTCATACGGGGCTTAAATTAAAGGCAACTTGCTGACATTCGCCTTTATCATCTTTCCACGAACGTCGATGTATATCTCGGAACCTGGACTGCTATGGGCAATCGTCACGTAGCCAAGCCCAATACCAATCCCCAACACAGGAGACATTGTTCCCGATGTGACTTTACCTATGCTATTTCCGGATGCATCTTTGATGACATAGTCATGGCGTGGAATTCCTTTATCAATCATTTTGAAGCCGACGAGCTTTTTCTTAACGCCTTCTTCCTTTTGTTTTCTGAGGTTCTCTGAGTTCGTAAACTCTTTTGTGAATTTTGTGATCCAGCCTAATCCAGCTTCCAAAGGAGACGTGGTATCATCGATATCATTTCCATACAGACAGAAGCCCATTTCAAGACGTAAAGTATCACGGGCACCAAGACCGATCGGCTTTATGTTGGAGTCCTTACCAGCTTCGAATATAGAATTCCACACTTTTAACGCGTGTTCTTTAGCCACGTAGATCTCAAATCCTCCAGCACCTGTGTATCCTGTATTGGACATGATAACTCCAGGCACTCCTGCAAACTCACCAATACAGAAATGATAGTATTTGATGGCTCCGAGATCTTCATTTGTAAGCGTCTGCAGAACCTTTGCTGCAACAGGTCCCTGAACAGCAAACAAGCATACATCGTCGGAAATGTTTTTCATGTCCACGCCCTTCGAATTGTATTGCGCGATCCATTCCCAATCCTTTTCAATATTGCTTGCATTGACCACCAGAATGTAGTCGTCGTCTTTTACTTTGTAAACGATCAGATCATCTACGATTCCTCCTGCCTCATTCGGAAGGCACGAGTATTGAGCTTGTCCATTCACTAGTTTAGACGCATCATTGCTGGTAACACGTTGAATCAGGTCCAGAGCATTGGGACCTTTCAGCGTAAACTCGCCCATATGTGAAACATCAAAAACTCCGACGCCATTTCGTACTGCCATATGCTCTTCAATGTCTGACGAATAGCGCACCGGCATATTAAATCCGGCAAAAGGAACCATTTTACCACCCAGTTTTACATGAACGTCATTGAGCGGGACAAGCTTTACTTCCATAGTACATCTTTAGGTGCACAAAGGTAAAATAATTCTCAAATGCCAAAGGAATAAAAGCACGTAACGATGCCTTTCTCCCTTTGCGTCGGTTTAGGTTTTTTCGATATTGGAGAGGCCATTATGGAATTATTATTTAAGGAGTTTTGGAAGAAGCGCCACGCAAACGCATTGGCCATTGGATTTACGTTCGCCATTCTTTTCGCCGTGATTCGTGGATTTGGCATGCTGGGTCCTCTAGCTGCAAGGCCTCTGATTCCATTGGGTTTCGTAATAATGATGGTTTTGCCGTTTATCTTCCTTACTTCTGCCGGTCGCCGGCAGATTGGACTGACAAAGAGCAATTCACCATTGGCCTACGCGACCGCTATACTATACGGCGTGTTGGCTGCAACCCTATGCTTCGGGTTGGGCATTGTTTTGTTTGATAAAAGCCCGGACAACTGGTTCATCACAATACGCAATTATTACATTGGACAAATTCCGGGGGCGATGGATATGCCTCTACGAACGTTCTTCATTTTTGCAACGGTTCCGGCATTGATCTTTAGTCCAATCGGCGAGGAGATATTTTTCAGAGGGTTTTTACAAGATGCGCTGCAATCCCGGTTCGGGTTGCAGGTAAGTATGGTTATTGAGTCCGGGATTTTTGGATTAGTACACCTCTTTCACCATGGGCTGGTAAGAACCAATGGCGTCATCCAATTTTATCCGTTGTCGGGTATGCTGTGGGTTATACTAATGTTCCTGACGGCTTATGGATTTGCGTTGCTACGTAAACGAAGCGGTTCGATCTATCCGGCTATTGCAGCTCATGCAGTTTTCAATCTCACCATGAACATCTGCATCTTTTTATTTCTCTACAGTTAGTAGGTTACAAAGGTCGTTGAATAAGACAAATCCAAGAACGACCGCTCCTTTGATGCTGTCTTCCAGAGCGCATTCTCTTTTTCTAACGCATGCGCATCTGGAATGGACGCACGCACTAGGCGACAAAAAGCTTCGTATTGCCGCGATGGATCTGCCTGACATCAAGACGAATTCTGTTATGGGAGTGACTGTCTGCTTTTCCAAAGGATCCTTCGCGGGAGGATTCATCGGTCGTTATCTGGCTTGCAAAACCATTCCATATGCGCAGCTGTTTGGTAAGACGCAAGCGCTCTGGAAGACAGTAGTAAATGGAACTGAATCTTGAGTGTTCCAACCGGAGGAGGTACCACAAAACACTCCACATTCAACACTCAAGTATTTTTGAACACTTATTCCATTATTTCTCAACGCCCTCCCCCTCCTCCAACGCCTTCCTCACATCGTCCCGCACCTTCTTGATCTTTTCCATTTCTCCTTCCAGATATTCCTTGGCTTGTTCTTCACCAACGCTATCTGGAAGCGGATTGAACTTGCGCATCCATACCATCATACCTTCGCTTGCTGAATCGAGCGTTGAGATTATACTTTCGATTTTCTTTTTCTTTTCGTCGGCCATGCCGGGTGTATTGGCAATCCTTTCCTTTAGCTGCCCCTTTAGCTTATAGATGTCATCCATTTTAGGCATTACTTCATCGTGTACCTTCATCACCTCATCGTACAATGCCTGGTTTCCTCCTTCCTCCTCCCGATGTGTATCGGGATCGTGGCCGTCATGATCGTGGTGATCGTCGTTTGACTTCTGACCACAGCTCCAAATCATCACCAGCATCAGGGGAAATAGGGTTTTCGAAAGGATCGTTCTCATAAGATTTTGTTGGTTTTTACCCTTAAATGTAAAAGTTTTGATCCTGTTTTCGAGTTCAGATGCTAACTAACAACCATTAGCTCCAGAATATTTTCAACGAAAGATGGTATGCCAGCTTGCAACTCAGACGAAAATCGCTTTATCTTTGAAGCACTTCAATAGAAGCAATGAAAATCAACAACACATCTTTTTACTTTTATTATTTCTTTTTTAGAACCCGAACGGGACTTTAAGAGAACTGCGTTGTTGAATAACGATAAAGAAAAACTCGAAAGTCCCGGAAAAACCGGGACTTTTTCTTTTATAGACTTTTGAAATGGCAAAGAAGAAAAAACTAAACGTTGCAATCCAGGGAATAGCGGCCAGCTTTCACGAGATGGCTGCGCTCAATTACTTCGAAGAACCTATCGATACAATTGAGTGCCTGACTTTCCATCAGCTTTGCGAAAATTTGAAAAGCGGTAAGGCTGACTTTGCCGTAATGGCAATCGAAAACTCAATCGCCGGAAGTATCCTTCCGAACTACTTTCTTCTTCAGGATTATCATTTCAGCATTGTCGGCGAAATATACTTGCCTATACACATGCACTTGCTCGTTCTACCCGGAGTCAAGTTGAACGATATCACGACCATCGAGTCCCATCCGATGGCTATCCGCCAGTGTTCTGAATACTTGCATGCACTAAATGGCGTGGAGATCAGAGAAAGCGATGACACTGCTCTTTCGGCAAAAAGAGTATCCGAGTTGAAACTCAAGAACACCGCTGCGATTGCTAATGAGTCGGCTGCAAAAAAATGGGGACTTGAGATATTGGAAAAGAGGATCGAGACCCATAAGAAAAATTTCACCCGTTTTCTCATTCTCACGAAACGCAGCAATGGCAAGATCGATTGCAATAAAGCCTCCCTCAGCTTTGAGGTCGCTAACGAGGTGGGAAGTCTCGCGGATGCGCTCACGACATTTAAGAACAATAGCATAAACCTCACTAAGATTCAATCCATTCCTATCATTGGACGGCCTAGTGAGTATTCCATTCACGTGGACGTAGAATGGAAAAAGAGGAAGAACTACGATGTGGCAATGCACCAGGTGTTGAGACAGGTAAAGAACCTAAACGTGCTTGGCGAATACAAAAAAGGAAAGATAGAGTATAAATAAGAGTGCCATGATAAAGACAGCAAAACGGATCGCGAATGTGGAGGAGTACTACTTCAGCAGAAAGCTGGCTGAAGTACGCGGACTGGATACGCCCGAACTGAGAGTTATTAACCTGGGTATCGGGAGTCCTGACCAGGCACCATCGACGTCGACGATTGAGGCGTTGACGGTATCGGCAAAGAATCCGGCGAACCACGGCTACCAGAATTATAAAGGCATTCCGCAACTACGCAAAGGTGTTGCTGACTTCTACGAAAAGACTTACGGAGTTTCAATTGATTCCGAAAGCATGATATTGCCGCTAATGGGATCAAAGGAAGGGATCATGCACATAGCGATGGCATTCGTTGACCAGGGTGATGAAGTGCTGATACCGGATCCAGGATATCCGACGTATTCGTCTGTGGCTACATTGGTCGGCGCAACTCTTAGGCCGTATGCATTGCGTGAGGATCTCGACTGGGGTATTGACATTGAAGCTTTAAAGAAGAGTGATCTTTCGAAGGTAAAGATCATGTGGGTGAACTTCCCACACATGCCCACAGGTAGAACTGCATCCCGTGCTGAGCTTAAAGAGCTGGTTGACCTGGCGCGTAAGCATCAGTTTCTGATCGTAAATGACAATCCTTACAGCATGATCCTCAATGACGCACCCCTTAGCATCTTATCTATTGAAGGTGCGGAGGAAGTTGCGCTTGAATTGAATTCGTTGAGCAAATCACATAATATGGCAGGCTGGCGCATTGGTTGGGTGGCTGGTAAAAAAGAATTCATTGAGGCTGTATTGAAAGTAAAAAGTAATATGGACTCTGGTATGTTCCTTGGCTTGCAACATGCCGCAGTGGAGGCGTTGAAGAATGGATCAGATTGGTTCAACTCACTAAATAAGGTTTACTCAGACAGAAAGAATGTGGCCACCAAAATACTGGACGTTTTAGGTTGTTCCTATGCATCCAAACAGTCGGGTTTATTCGTCTGGGCTAAAGCGCCGGAGTCAATAGCCGATGTGGAGAAGTGGATCGATGAGATTCTCTACGGAACAAAAGTATTTATAACTCCCGGCTTCATTTTTGGCGAAGCCGGAAGACGTTACATCAGAGTATCCTTGTGCTGTACTGTCGAGATGCTCAATGAAGCACTGACGCGTATTGAAAAATTTATGAGTGAAAAGGCTCGTCCCGATAGTTATCGGGATGGTAAAGCATCAGCTGTCAGGGTTTAAATAGATCGATGATGAAAGCAACGGTTATAGGATTGGGGTTGATAGGAGGATCGATGGCACTTGACTTGCGAAAGTCAGGGTTGGTCACCGAATTGTCTGGAATTGATTCAAATCCGGAGCATACAAGGCAAGCGATCGACCTGGGATTGGTAGATGTGATCGACGCCGACAAACATTCACTTTCTTCAGCGGATCTGCTTGTACTCGCGATTCCCGTAAGCAGTTTGTGTAAGCTACTTCCGTCGATCCTCGATACAATAAAGAAAGAAGCTGTCGTGATCGACTCAGGCTCAACAAAGAGCCTCATTTGCCGGGCCGTTGCAGGTCATCGGAATCGCGAGCAGTTTGTAGCATCCCATCCCATTGCCGGTACCGAGAATTCGGGACCGTCGGCAGCTTTCGAAGGATTATTCAAGAACAAGACCAATATCATTTGCGAGAAGTCAAAGTCGTCTGCGTATGCCCTCGAGGTTGCTGGTCGTGTTTTTGATGCCCTTGGCATGAACACTATTTTTATGGAACCGGAAGAACATGACAAACACGTCGCGTATGTGTCGCACCTGTCACACGTGAGCGCTTTCCTTTTAGGACAAACGGTTTTGGATATTGAGCGTGACGAGAAAAATATCTTTGCATTGGCTGGTAGCGGATTTGCGTCTACAGTGCGGTTGGCTAAAAGCTCGCCCGATATGTGGGCGCCTATCTTCGAACAGAATGCGGAATATTTAAGTCAGGCGTTGCTCGAATATATAATGCACTTGCAACGGTTTCAGTATCATCTCATGAAACGCGATGGAAAAGAACTACATCGCATCATGACGGAAGCAAACCGAATCAGAGAAATATTAAATGGAATCGAAGATAAAAGTCCAAAACCAGTAGTAGAAAAATAAAAATAAAAACCAAAATGAAAAACGTATTGCAGCTCGAATCAATTACAAAGTGGCTTCCCACTGCAAACAAGCCAATAATAATCAGCGGCCCCTGCAGTGCGGAGACTGAAGATCAAACAATTGCTACGGCAAAACAACTAGCCGCAACAGGTAAGGTAAACGCACTACGTGCGGGCATCTGGAAACCTCGTACCCGTCCCGGTCAATACGAAGGGGCCGGCGAAGAAGGATTGAAGTGGCTTATTCAGGCTAAGAAAGAAACAGGCCTGCCTGTAACCACTGAAGTTGCCAATGCGGCTCACGTTGAGGCATGTCTCAAAGCGGGTGTCGATATTCTTTGGGTTGGCGCACGCACGACGGTAAATCCGTTTTCAGTCCAGGAAGTTGCTGATTCGTTGAAAGGCGTAGATATCCCCGTGATGGTGAAAAATCCAATCAACCCTGATCTTGAATTATGGATCGGCGCGCTTGAAAGATTAAACAAAGCCGGTATTACGAAACTTGCGGCGATTCACAGAGGGTTTTCTTCATTCGAAAAAGGTCCATTCAGAAACGCGCCGATGTGGGACATGGCCATAGAATTGAAGACGCGTATTCCTGATATTGATATCATTTGCGATCCCAGCCATATCTCCGGAAACCGTGAACTCATCTCTTTCATTAGCCAAAAAGCACTCGATCTCGACATGGCAGGCTTAATGATCGAAAGTCATATTGATCCAGATGCGGCATGGAGCGATGCCAAACAACAAGTTACACCCGCGGTACTCGCAAAGATCATTGACGGACTTGTTGTGAGAACCGTTTCATCTGATAACAAAACTTTTAAGGATACACTAAGTATTCTGAGAGAGCAGATCGACCAGCTGGACGACGAGATCATGTCTAAGATGGCTGCACGGATGAAAATATCAGAGAAGATCGGCCAGTACAAAAAAGAGAACGGAGTAACCATCCTGCAGGTCGCCCGCTGGGAGGAAATTATCCAAACGCGGATCACACTCGGCAAAGCAATGGGGCTGAACGCGGAATTTACAAGCGATCTGTTAAAGCTTATTCACCAGGAATCTATCCAGATCCAGACCAAGGTGATGAACAAGATCGAAGAACGTGTCTGATCACCGCAACTGGATTTTTGACAAAAACCCCTCATTTCTTACAGAGGGGTTTATTTTTAATTTTTGCTGAAATAAAGCATTAACTATTTTTTTACTTTGAACGGCGCTAAACTATTTTTTATGATCCGTTTTCTGTTAGTGCTTGCAGGCTTAGCTGCATATACTTCAGTTTATTCGCAAAAGGTCAAGCTAATTAATGCAGCAGAAGTTGTTGAAAGTGGAAAACAACTTTACGATTCTGGCAAGTATTCGCTCGCTATCGAGAAATATCTCACAGTCCCCAAACGCGATACTGGGTATGTGTATATGCTCACAGAACTGGCGTTGGCCCACATCGCGGCGGAGGAATATGATAAAACTCTGGCTGTATGTGAAGAAGGCCTCAGCAAGCCCTCAGAATATCGTGCACATCTGATGAAATCACAGGCGATTGCTGTTGATCGCAAGGGAGAATACGAGCGTTCCGTTGCACTTTTTAAAAAGGCAATTGAGACTTTTCCTTTTGATCATTCGCTCTACTTCAACCTTGGGGTTACGCATTATAACCATAAGGAGTACGAAAAAGCAATTGATTGTTTCTTCAGAGCAATTTCCATTAATCCATTTCACGCTGGAAGTCACTTGAACCTCGCCCGGTTATCGGCGGGACAAGGCAAGAAGACACATGCCATGCTTTCATTTGGATTCTACCTTAGTATTAACAACGAAGACAATGATCGGTTGATCATGCTCGACAATGTACTTTCCAACCAGTTCAAGGAGGATGGAACAATTCCTTTCAACGGACCGAATGCTTTTGACAAGTTGGATCAGATCATTCGTGCGGGGATAGCAATGGATAAAAATTACAAAACAACTATAGGCTTTGATGTAGCTACGGTGCGACAGTTTCAAATGTTCTTTGATCAACTGGGAACACTTGACACCAGCGCAAAGGATCCCTGGAGTGATTTTTATGTTCAGATCTATCAGACAATTAAACAAAACGACATGACAGATGCATTTACTTGTCATATCGTGAAATCTGCTAACAATGAACAGGTAAATAAATGGCAGAAAAAGAACGAAAAGAAGCTCAAGGCTTTTTACGAAGTGGCAAATGCTGCCATTTCAAAGAAGCGTGAAAAACAAATTGCAACGGCTCAGGGCTACCAAGATCCGATAAGCGCATACTTTGATACAAACCACAGGCTGGATGCCATCGGTGAGAAAGATGCGCAGGGATTGAATCAAGGCAAGTGGATATATTACGAAAATAATGGTGAGAAAGGCGCCGAAGGTATGTTCGAAAAAGGTAAGAAAACGGGTACCTGGACGTATTACAAGGATGATACCTCTATTAGCAGCGTCGAAAACTATAACACCGGCGAAGTACGTGTGTTTAATGACGGAGTCAATACACAATACTTTTATTTGAAGGATGATAAAATCCACGGCGATGTCGAATTGTATAATTCCTGTGGAGCGGTCAGAGAAAAGCTCATCTATGCAGGAGGAAAGAGAAATGGCCCTGGAAAGATTTTATTCGCCAGCGGCAAAGTAAAACAAACGGATAACTACGAGAATAGTATCGCGTCGGGTGAGTTCGCGAATTATTATGAAACGGGTAAGACTGAAAGCAAAAAGCTCTACAAGAATGACAAACTTGATGGTCCGTACTTGGAGTATCATCCCAATGGAAAGTTAAAAGCAAAGGGCCAATACAAAGACGGCGCGCTTTCAGGTGAGTGGAAATATTATCACGCCAACGGCAGGCTTGAGCGAACGGGGAGTTATGTGAATGGAAAGGTAGTTGGTGATTGGATGTATTATGACGCGCGTGGCAACAATTCTGAGAAAAGAATATTCAAGGATGGTAACTATGAAGGTGACAACACAGTCTATCATCAGGGTAAAGTTTACTACGTGAACACGTATAAGAACGATGTACTCATTAAGACAACTTATTTTGATGCAACGGGGAAGGTGATTACCAGCTCGGGGAATTCGAACGGCACATTTAATAACAAAGGACATTATCCAGGTGGCCAGCTAGCTTCCGAGGGTCAGCTTAAGAAGGGAAAATATGATGGCCGTTGGAATTATTATTATCCAGAGGGTAGCAAACGCAGTGAGTTTGTTTACGCGGACGGTGAGACTGACGGACCATCAATCGAATATTTCAGAACAGGAGCGAAGAAGTTTGACTCTCATTACAAAGACGGACAGTTGCACGGATATTTCATAGAATATTATGAACACGGTCAGATAAAACAGGAAGGCTGGTTTGTCGAAGGCAAGCGTCAGCAGCAATGGCTGAACTATTATCCTAATGGTGTGCTGGAGTCGGATTACTACTACTTGAATGACGACCTGTTCGGCGTTTGCTACGATTATAATACGGAAGGTAAATTGACCCTGACATCAAACTACAAAGACGGGTCGCTGAATAGCATCCATGATCTTGACGTGGCTGGAAAAGATATCATGAAATCATCCAAAAAAGGAATTGAATTGACTTTCGAAACCAGCTACAGCAATGGAAAGCCCAGGACAAAATACGTTACTCAATGTGGCGATTATGCAAAAGTCATCAAGTGGTTCCCCAATGGTAAGGTTTACTACTCCTATGACTTCTTAAGTGGAAAGAAAGAGGGAAAGTACGTTCAGAACGCGATCAACGGGCAGGTCATTCGGGAAGGTTCATTCCTTAATAATTTGGAAGAAGGCGTGTGGAGCTCATATTTTGATAATGGTGCACTGGATTCAAAGGGTTCTTATCTGCAGGGTGAATACGACAGCACATGGACCTACCGTTATGAAAATGGACAAATATCGTCCGTGGTGGAGTATCTGGATGATGAGCGCCATGGCATTACAAGCATTTATTCACCGGATGGAAAACCTATTATTGAGAAACTTTACTTCCAGGGAAATCTTCTTTCCTACCGTATGGTATCGAGTGAGAATGCCGGCGAATGGGTTGCATTTAAGGGCAATGCTACCATATCGGCAAATTACGCAAATGGGAAGCTGGCCTTCGAGGAAACCTATAAAAACGGAGTTCTTGACGGTGTCAAAAAGGTCAATTATGACAATGGTAAATCTTATTCGGAATATCGTTATGCCTCAGGTGGTTACCATGGCGAATACAAGACGTATTATTCCAACGGCAACGTGAGGGAAAAAGGCTCTTATGACCGGGGAGAAAGGCATGGTGTCCGGGAGAAATACAATGAAGATGGATCATTGTCCAGCCGCGAAAATTATGTGATGGGTTCACGTCAGGGTAAGGCTGAACTGTTTGTTAAAGGCTCCAAGGCTGTCGAATATAAATTCAATGGAGGAATGACCTATGAATAAGACGCACTCACTTGCTCTGGTAATAACGTTGTGCTTTTTGCAGCAAGGAATTGCTCAAAACTCCGATGTATTCAAAACAATGAAAAGCAAATTCCCGGAAGACGCCGCGGTTTTTGTGGAACGGTCCGAAGTACTGTCAATACTCTTAAAGAACGACTCACTAGAAATCTTTAGCGACTTCACAGAAGACAAGCTGCACTTAAAGGAACAGTCAGACGTGTATGCAGCCGGACGTGTTTACGGCTCACACTTCAACCAGGTAAAAGATATAAAGGCAAAAACTCTTGTGTGGGATAAAAGCCGGTTTAAAGAAATGGCTGTTTCTGACTTTAAGAAGAACAGTGATCGTGACGATGGAATATTCTATGACGATTCATATTACTACTCTTTTAAGTATCCGTCTGTAGCATCGGGCAATCGAACTCAACTGCAGTATAGGTCTGTCGTCAAGGATGCGAGATTTATTCCCGGTTACATATTCACAACCTACCTTCCTCAGGCAAAAACTACATATACGATCAAGACATCGCGACAAGTTGAGCTCGTGTACAACGTTCTCAACGATCCAAAACATCTGATCAAATTCAGGAAGTATGAAAAAGGAGGATTCCAATATTATGAATGGTCTGCAACTGATTTGACGCCTACCAGGAGCGAGGAAAATAGTCCATCCATTCGTTACTTTGCCACACATGTTATTTGTTATGTAAAATCTTACGAGAATAAAAATGGAAAAGTAAACATGTTGTCGGATCTGGGTGATCTTTATCGCTGGTACTACAACTTTGTTCCGGACATGAATGCAGAACCTTCACAGGAGTTGAAAGTCGTCGTTGATGCCATTGTTAAGAAAAGCAAATCGGAGCTTGAAACAGTTCGGAATGTATTCTATTGGGTGCAGAACAATATCCAGTACGTGGCTTTCGAAGAAGGTATGCGCGGACTCATTCCGCATACCGGGTCGTATGTCTGCGAAAAACGTTATGGCGACTGCAAGGATATGGCGAGTCTTATCGTCACAATGTTAAAGATAGCTAACGTAAAAGCTTATCACACCTGGATTGGCACGCGGGATCTGCCTTACAAATACAGTGAAGTGCCAACGCCGCTGGTGGATAACCACATGATCGCGACCTACATCGACAACAATCAGCGTTACTATTTTCTGGACGCCACAAGTGATCATACGGCATTTGGGCTTCCTTCTTCCATGATCCAGGGCAAAGAAGCGCTGATAGGGTTCGATAAAAATAAATACGAAGTAAAGTTGGTTCCGGAAATGAGCAAGGAAACGAGCGCCATGAATGACTCTATATTCATTCATCTGGATGGCAATCAGATCGCGGGAAAAGGCAAGACGTCGCTAAGTGGATATGCCAAGGTCTTTGGTGGTTATGAGCTTGACCGGTCAGAAAAGGATGACGTGAAGCGATATGTTACGAGGTTGATTGGAAAGGGAAGCAACAAATTCTATCTGGATGGATATAACCTTGCGAACCTGGAAAATCGCGACATTCCAACGCGAATAGATTATACTTTCCGGATCGGCGATTATTTCCAAAAGATCGGTGATGAACTTTACATTAACCTTCATCTGAAGAAGGACTACTACAACGCATTCATCGATAAAACACGTGAAGCACCGATGGAAATAACCTACAAGTACGTAGAAAACGATTTTTGTGAATTCATAATTCCTGAAGGCTACGATGTAGAATATCTTCCATCTAGTGTAAAAGTGAACGGTGAACTCGTCGGTATGGAAACCGCCTACAAACGCGACAACAACAAGATAATATTTACAAAGAAGTTTTACATCGATCGCTTACTTGTAATGCCAGGAGACTTTGAAAATTGGAACAATTCCATCAAAGAACTCAGCGAAGTATATAAAGAGTCCATTATCCTCAAAAAGAAATAGAATGAAGCTTACTCACATTGTTTTGTCAGCCATCTTATTCGGCTTTTGTCAAGTTGCATTGGCTGCAGATGTAAAGCCCTATGAATGGGAGAAGAACAGGAGTCGTTACACATTATCAAAAAGCGATATTGAGCTTTCGGAGCTGATCCTGAAACAACATACTCAATACGATTACGTGTTGGAAGACAATCAATTCCTGATGTACTCTACAATTCACAGGATTGTATATGTAAACAACAATGAAGCGATTCAAAAACATAACCGCATTGTCATTTCCATGAACAACACCCTTGAGCTAATGGATGTAAAAGCAAGGGCAATAGGCAAGGATGGAAAGTCAGTGTTTTTCGATAAGAGCAACCTGAAGGAGTTGAAGAATGAAGAATCGGGAAACGCATTTAAGATTTTTGCCATTGAAGGCATTGAAATTGGAAGTGAAGTTGAATATTTCTTTACTCGCAAGATGTCTGCGAGCATCTTCGATCGTGTGTTCATGCAATTTGACGCGCCTGTGAAGGAGAATTCCCTGGAGCTTACTTGTCCACAACATCTTAAGTTCGATTTTAAAACCTATTATAATTTTCCGGAAGTAAAGACAGCCGACAATCCGGAACGGAACGTGTACCGGACTTCAATGCAGGATGTTCCGGCATTAAAGAGCGAACCTTTTTCTTACTTTTCAACGAATCGGAAACGGGTGGAATTCAAACTCGCTTACAACACCGCACGATCACAGGCCCGGTTGTACACCTGGGATGAAGCAGCCAAAACTTTCTACAAGATATTAAGCACGATCTCCAAAGACGACGAAAAGGCGCTGGACAAATATGTCAAGTCCTTAGGTGATAAGCCTTCGACCAAGCTGGACGAAAGAATCCGTAATGTCGAAAATAAAATAAAGAAGGAGATTCAGGTAAACAAAGAAGGCGGCGACGAGGCAAATCAGATCTCTTCACTACTGAAGTACAAGCTTGCGTCACATCAGGGCATGACGAGCTTGTTTTTGGCAGTATTCGACAAACTAAAGATCAATTGTCAACCTGTTGTTACCTGCAGTCGTGAAACTATTAAGTTCGACGGTTCATTTGATAGCTGGGCATTTCTCGATGATTATATTCTATATTTCCCCGACACAAA
>DATHIE010000308.1:0-3728 GCA_035316905.1 Chryseolinea sp.
CTCCACATAACGCTCTTGTCTGAATGATCAAGAATACCAGTCTCCAACGTATGGGATATCTGGTCGCAAACTATTCTATCTGAACCGATATCTGGGGGTTCAACTTCCCTCTTTTCGATCCGAACAGAATCGGTTAAAGCACCACAAATATTTTCGATGGTTACCCAATATGTACCAGGGTCACGCACTTCAAAAGATTGTTGGGTTGATCCATCCTGCCATTTGAAATTGAGTCCCGCAGGATTCTCGTAGGGTGTCAGCAATTTCGGTTGTGTCAGGCACAATGTCTCATCAGGGCCAAGGCTAAAAGAAGGTTTCTTTTCGAACAAAATGTTTACTGTGTCGCTGTACGTCCCACACACGTCAGAGACGTCTACCGAATATAGCCCTGACTTTGCAACAGTTATGTTCGGCGTAGTCTCGCCTGTACTCCACAAGAAAGATTTCCCCGTAAGATCGGCAATACCCGACTCAACTAGATACGAGGGCTGGTCACAAAGAATACGATATACTCCAAGATCAACGATTATCTCCTCTCCAATTACCGGCACTATTTCCATCCTCCTCTTTACACTCTTCAATTCCGCGGACGGCGACCACTGTGGTATGCTATTTTCCTCCCGGATAAAGAAGCTGCAGATGTTGAGAGATTTTTTACTAGCGTCGAAGAAATTATTGTCATCGCGGCTTGCGATAAATACGCCATAATATGGATTGGCCGCGTTTATGTCGTCTAGGCCAGTCGTTTGTGAAGGAACGCTGTTCACTTTATATATGTGAACACCTTCCGGATTTCCTGTAACGCCGGTGACTTCAACGTCATCGAGCTTAAGTGATTTACCCGACCAGGACGCTGAATAAAGATGGGTACTGACATCACCAACAGGTGCACCCGAATAAACGCGTGTCGGATTGCCCATAAGCACGCCATCGAAATGGTTAGGGGACTTATCTTTTAAGATATTGCCTGATAGTTCATCAAAGGTCCAATACCCAATAAGGCCGGTCTCATTCCCGGTCAGCCTTTTACACATTTGTTGGCGGATCTCCAGTTCTGAAAGCGATCTGTTAAAAATCCGCAATTCGTCCATTGAGCCCTTGAAATAAGTAGTGATTCCGTTGCTATACCAATATCCGACCTTCGCATTATCGCCTGGCGAATTGGATGACATGGGGAAGGGAGAGCTCCCGGAATACGCGCCGCCCATATTTATCCCGTTTAAATAAAGATCCATGTCGTTCTCAGAGCGCATTACGCCAGTCAAGTTAATCCACTGTCCCGACATATCAGGAATGCTCGCACTTTTTCCCCTACGATAATATGGATCATTTTCACCCATACCATCGCCGTATTGAATAGAGAAGGCACTTGAACTTACGATGAATGTAACACCATTATACAACGGAAGGTTATCCTGAGAATTAAAAATTGGAAATGCATACGTGGCGCCCGGGCTTATTTTAACCCAAACGGAAATAGTGACCGGAAGAGCCAGGTCATCATACACATTTCCCAGATCGACATAATGATTATTACCGTCGAAAAGAATAGCTCTACCAGATCCTATCTCATCCAATTGCTGGCCAGCAACCTGAGTAACGGAAACGATAAAAACAAAGGAAAACCAAAAGAAAAACGGTCGCACAACTCTAAATATTTAAAAATTTTAGGAGGCTGGGAAAAAAATCGCCCCCATTAACTAATTATCGAGCTATTCGGAGTGAGAGGGACGTTGAGGAAAGCTTATTTTGTATAAAAACATTAACTAAGGGCTATTGCTTTCCGAAATCCATTGCAAAATTAACGGCTACTTGGATATTTTGCAAGATGCCTAAGAAATTTATTGTTCGAGTGCATCCAGATGTTCATTACAATCGAAATAACTCTGAGTCGCTTGAGGAAAATTTAACTAGTTTCGTCTCGAATGAAGAAAATATTGATAATCGTTTTGAGCAATCTTAAGCACGATGCGCGTGTAAGACGTCAGTTAAATGCCTTGAAGAAGAATTATCAAACAACGATAATATGCTTTGATGGTGATCCTTCGCCTGAGTATGAGCTCGTCGTTATCAAACCCACAGCACTTACGTTCCTACGAAAATCGACCGCCTCCGTGTTTTTATTGTTGAAGCTACACGCTATCGCGCACAAAATTCTTCACGATTATTCGTACGTGCTTTCAGGATTTGCCTCCATTCGGTTTGATGCTGTCATAGCGAATGATGTCGAAACTTTACCGTTGGCCTTCCAATTTCCTGGCAGTCCAAAAGTAATATTTGACGCACATGAATACGCGCCTCGTCATTTTGAAGATAAGTGGATGTGGCGTCTTTTCTTCCAGGATTTTAATACATGGCTCTGTAAGAAATACATACCGTTGACGTCTGCCATGCTGACTGTAGGAAATGGACTTGCCCTGGAGTACGAGAAACATTTCCATGTCAGAGCACAAATAATTACTAATGCGAACGACTATGCCGATCTTGATCCATCCCCGTTGCAAGATAATAAAATCAGAATGGTTCACCACGGTATTGCCACACCATCTAGAAAACTTGAGCTAATGATCGAAATGATGACCATGCTGGATGACCGTTTTACACTCGACCTCATCCTGATGATTCCGGGTTTTGCTTCAAAAAAGACAAGACACTACATAGATGATCTTCGCAGGAAGATTCATTCCGATGCTCGCATTAAAATCGTTCCGCCCGTACCAAGCACTGAAGTTGTCGCAACTTTACACAAATATGACATTGGTGTATTCCTCATCCCACCTATCAACTTTAACTATCAGAATACACTACCCAATAAGTTGTTCGATTTTATTCAAGCACGGCTTGGAGTCGCCATCGGCCCGACTCCTGAAATGTCTCAAATTGTAAATCAATACAATACCGGCGTTGTTTCCGAAGACTTTACTCCGCAAAGCCTTGCCATGAAACTCAATAAACTCACAAAAGTTGAAGTCGAAATGTATAAGCAGAATTCAGGAAAGGCAGCACGAGACCTAAATGCAGAAGCAAATGCTAAAAAGTTAATTGACATTCTAACTGCTGTACTGCATCAAGATAAAGGTTCACGATAGATGTTTGTTAGAGAATAAGATAACAAAATGCCAATAGCCTCATTGTTCAATTCGCGGGCCTATGTGCCAAGATAGAATTCATCACGCTCAGCCATTTGTCACGTGTCCATTCATTCCCAAATCATATGCCGAATTAGCTCATTCATAAATACCCCATGTCCAGCCATTGAATACGTCGCTACTCAGTCTTAAACAGGAGGGGACATACCATCGTTATGAAAAAAGGCCGTCCCAAAAGTTTGAAACGGCCTCATTCTCTGCGATTAATTGCTGATCCTAATTAAAACAATGTAAAATTTCCTGAGGCTAACGCTTTGATCTTATGCGTCGTAGGCCTCGTAGCAATTTGAGTAACCATGTTTGTGCCATCATTGTGATATATTGTCATACCTGTTGTGGAATGGTTAAATCCAACAAACATTTTGCACACAGTACCATATTTTCCTGTAGAAAGTGCACTTAAACTACCAACAGCAGTCGTTCCTTGATAGATTTTCACATATCCAATTGTGGTGGCATCTCCCTTGTATAACGCAGGTCCGGTAGAAGAATTCAAACCTGTAATAAGCTCATCCCTTCCATTATTATCAAAGTCAGCTGCTGTCAGTGAACTGGCGCTCCATAAAGTAGATCCTTGGT
>DATHIE010000309.1:0-7759 GCA_035316905.1 Chryseolinea sp.
ATCCTTATCATCCAATTATAAAAACGCAGAAAATCAGTTGAATTTCACATATTCCGGATGCTGCTACTCACTGAATTCAGGAAAAATTTTTTTAAAAATCTTTGGAGGCCTGATCCCTGCCTTATGCTTCCTGCATAGAGGCCAGTAAATTCTAAAAAAAAATCTGCCTTTGAGTGGTTACCATTTACCTCAAGTCATTTGAAGAGGCGTCACTCCTAAGCGCGCCTGAACTGTAGGCAGGAAGAATTATTTGCACGTCGATCGTATGAAAATCTTTCGTTGTGATATCAGTTGCATTCAACTTGATCCAGTGATAGCATGATTGGTATTGGAAGCCCGCATCATGAAACATGGCGATGATAAAAAATGTAGATCGATCAATTCCACGTCCATACAATTGTGCATCGATTGTCAAAATGCTATTGTACTTGTGCTTGAAAGCGCAATGGCAGAAAATTTAAAACGCATTTGTTGAATGGTTGTTGCGTAAGAGCATTGTCGTTGACTCGTGGACACTACATTGATACAAAGTTTGCCTTTGTGATGACGACAACATCAATTCACATGTTGTTTTACATGTCAATGCAGTATAAAGTGCTTATTGATCGGTTGAAAGTGCCAATGTATTCGATTGTTTACCGATCAAACCAGCATGAATGTTTGTATTCCTCGTTAACTACATTATATTTGTAAATCGATTTTGTTAAGTTTTTCTTTATGAGATCGTTTTTTTTAAAAATTATTCACTTTAAACTTTGAACGCTATGGCAAAAACAGCGAAGAAGTCTGCAAAGAAAGCAGCTAAGAAGCCTGCTAAGAAAGCAGCTAAGAAAAAGAAGTAATCCGCTGAGGATTTCGTCAAAAAGGCTGTCACGGTGTGACAGCCTTTTTTGTTTTATAGCATTTGCAGATCGATGTAAGAGATTAAAACCTTTCTTCCATACTTTGGGATAACTGTGTTATTCCATAATTTCCGCAATTCGTACCGTTGAGCTGCAAATTGATTTGCTCATGAGGAATTTCAGAATTTTTACCAAATTGTTTCTCACCCATAGCGCTGTTGGGCTGTTCGCTCTTATAACGTTATCGATTTTCTTCTATGCACAATTGAGAGACGCCTTGATCGACCGTACCCTTGATCAACTTTCATCTATAAACATTCTAAAGAAGGAGTTGGTAGAAAATTACCTCTTCAGGTCGCAACAAAACCTCGAAGCCCTTATAATTGAGCACAAATTTCTCAAGATCTATCATGAGCTTCTTGAACATCGCGTTAATGCGCAAACAAATCAGGATATAGCGGACGTCGGCAACCTGCGTGAACTCTACAACTTTAAGAATCTGCATGTATTCGATACCCATCACCGCCAACTATTCAGCACTGACGAGGAGATGTATCCTGATGGCTTATTAAGCAGGATCGATTCCGCAATTTCCACAGATCCTGGACATATACGGATAATCGATGCATCCGCACATTCTTTGGGCGATGAAACTTTACTCTTTTACTATGTACCAATAATCGAGGAGACCAAATTGCTCGGCAGCGTGCTTGTCCAGGAAAACTTTGAAAAGATTCAAAGTATACTTCTGGAGACAACAGGGATGGGTAGTACAGGGGAATCATATATTGTGGGCAGTGATTTCAGAATGAGATCTGCCTCGAGGTTCTTCCCCGATACACTTCCAGGACTCATTAACGTGAACACTATAGCCGTACAAAATTCTTTCCGCGGTCAGCCAGGAACAGGACTTGTGAAAGACTATAGAGGAGTTCCTGTACTAAGCGCATATCGTCAAATAGAAAACACAGATCTTAGTTGGGCGATAATTTCTGAGATTGATGAAAGGGAGGCAATGCAACCTATCCTCTCACTTAGAAATTATCTGGTCATCACCACGGTCTCTCTTATCATTCTCACACTTATTGTCACATTTGTTCTCTCTAATGCCATTGTCAGGCCCATTCTAAAACTTAAAGAAATCATCCTTACGCTTTCCAAGGGAATGATGCCGAAAAAACTGGCGATTAACACATCGACTGATGAAATAGGAGAAATGGCTTTGGCCATTCAACAATTGACCGACGGCTTGGAACGAACTTCCCGGTTTGCAAATGAGATCGGAGGCGGAAATTTTAACACGTCGTTTACAAAACTGAGCAACAATGATAAGCTTGGGCAATCCTTACTCGAGATGCGCGATGAACTTCGCGGGTTTCACGACCGGGAATTAAAATCGACCAGAGCCCGCGCCTCTGCACTCCTCGAAGGCCAGGAACGTGAGCGCAAACGAATCATAAATGAGTTGCACGATGGTGTGGGCCAAATGCTGACGATAATAAGAATGCAGGTTGACATATTAGACATCGACAGTAACTCCAAACAGGAAATCAAAACACAAATAAATGAAGCTATCGCGGAAGTTAAGAGGATATCGTATCACGTCATGCCGCAAGCTATTGTAGATTTCGGGCTTGAAGCGGCGCTGAGGGGATTGTGCGACACCCTCAGCCGATATTCAGGAATTGCCATTGACTTCAGGTACGTCCAGGACTTCGAACAGAAACTTGACTTCGAGATCAGTATCTCACTATTCCGGATCGTGCAGGAAGGCCTCAACAACATTGCGAAACACGCTGACGCTAGTAATGTTTCGTTGCACCTGTTAGACAAGGAAGACGAAGTCTATTGCATATTGGAAGACAATGGTAAGGGATTCAATGAAGTAGATTTAGTATCTTATGCAGGATCTGGCTTGCGAAACATCAGGGAGAGGGCCGCGCTCCTTAATGGCAGCGCAGAGATACTTTCAAAACCAGGGTCAGGTACGACAATTGAAATACATATCCCCAAACGATCGGGATAACGGAAATAAAACCTTTCATGAAAATACGTATTCTTCTTGCCGATGACCATCCAATGATCCGTGCTGGATTTAAATCCATGCTCGACAAGAACGAACGGTTTGAGATCGTGGGAGAAGCGGAGAACGGTAAGGAGCTTATTGCGCTGGCGGCACAACTCAATCCCGATATAATCCTCGTTGATATCAGCATGCCGGTAATGACCGGACTTGACGCTCTTGAGGAATTATCTAATCAATCACCAGGCGTTCGGATAATAATACTTACCATGCATGAAGAGCGTGAGTATATTCTTCAGGCGTTGAAGAGTGGTGCGGCGGGATACTTAATAAAGAATATAGAACGGTTCGAGCTTGAACGGGCGATCATCGCAGTTTATGAAGGAGGTAAATACTTCAGCCCAATAATTACCAACATCCTCGCGGAGGCTGTTTCAAAACCAGATACGAACGACACGGCCGATGTCACCCCTCGCGAAAAAGAAGTGTTAGAACTAGTAGCTAAAGGCAATAGTACAAAACAGATCGCAGATCTTCTCGGTATCAGCATAAGGACTGTTGAATCTCACCGAATCAACATGCTGAAAAAAATGAAAGTCAACAATACCGCAGGACTAATCAAAAAGGCATTCGAGTTAAAGATTTTGACATAGTATCAGGGTAAATACGGATGCTTGTAAGGTGATTTTCCTGATGTCTTAGGACCGTTTCTTGCCGTTTCTTTGTATAGAACCAAACGAAATAGCGGCATGAATAAGAAAATATTCCTCGGATTAATCGTATTAGGCTGCGGTGTTTTTATCAGCAGCCAATCGCTGGCCCAATCATGGGTGGTGTCTAAAGATGTGCAAAAGGTTGCCAACAAGAAATCATTTGAAGATAAGGAACTAATGAAATCCCATATTCAAGCTATGAGTGTTAGCCAGAATTGGGTAGTTTCTAAAGGTGTAAACAGTATAGGACGGGCGGAGACTTCTGTAGCAGGAAATATTCGTTCAACCGGAAATACTGATTGGATAATAGGTAAAGGGGTACAGCAAATCAAGAGGAAAAAATCTGTTACAGAGCGTGAAGACCCATTCAAACTGGGTCCTGAGATTACAAGAGAGGGCAGGTAACATTTTTTTCTATTGGGTTTGCAGGAAGGCTGTCCGAAACGACAGCCTTTTTTTTGTTTTCTGTTCTACCAATTCGTTTGATTGGAAATGTTGCCGTCGAAAAACAGTTTTATTTTTATTAAATTTGACCAGATCAGTTTTCGGGGCATCATTTCAATCGTCCTTATTCTATGACCGAGGCAATTATTAAATCCGATCACAAGTATGCTGAAGTGGCTGAACGCATTGAAACGCTTATTGAAAAAGAAGTCTTCAAGGTAGGCGACAAGCTTCTTTCAGTGCGCGCACTCAGCAAGGAACAAGGTATCAGTCTGAGCACCGCCTTTCAAGCGTATTATGCGCTGGAAAGCAAAGGCCTGATCGAGGCGAGACCACAATCAGGGTACTATGTGAAGTACTCGCCGAGGCATGTGTTAGATATGCCGAAAGTATGTGAGCCTTTGGACGACGCGCTGCCCGTGACTGTTGATGATATGATCAACAGTGTGTATGTTGATCTCAACTCGAAATCATTACTCAATTTTTCGATGGCAACTCCTTCGATTGACTTGCTACCAACGGCGAAGTTGAACAAGGCGGTGCTGCATTCCTTGAGATCATCCAAAACCAGCTGCCTTCACTATGAACACATTCAGGGCAATGTAGCCTTGCGCCGACAGATAGCGCGACAGGCGTTTAATTGGGGTGGAACACCAAGCGAAGAAGATATCGTGGTGACAGCGGGATGTGTTGAAGCCCTTTCACTTTGCATCAAAGCAACCACCAAGCCAGGCGACGCCGTTGCTATCGAAAGTCCGACATACTTTGCCATCTTTCAATTGATGGAAAGTCATGGGCTAAAAGTAGTTGAGATCCCAACAGACCCGGTGTTGGGAATAGACATTGATTATTTAACGCAGGCTATTCCGCGATTCAATATTAAAGCGTGTCTCGTTGTTAGTAACTTTAATAATCCACTCGGAAGTTGCATGCCCGACGATCGAAAGAAACAATTGGTGGAGATGCTAGCAAAAAAAGAGATCCCGCTGATTGAGGACGATATTTACGGGGAATTGTACTTCGGGAAAACGAGACCTAAGACGTGCAAGACGTTTGACAAAAAAGGTTTGATCCTGTATTGTGCGTCATTTTCCAAGTCCCTTGCACCGGGATACCGCATCGGCTGGACGATCCCGGGACGGTTTAAGGATGCTATCATTCGTTTAAAGAGGATGCATACTGTTTCTACCAACACACTTGCTCAGTCTGCGGTTGCTGATTTTCTGAGTAACGGGCGGTTCGAGTTACACCTCCGTCACCTTCGGAAAGCGTTACACACACAATCGCTTCGCTATATGCAGGCGGTTTGCGAATATTTCCCGGAAGACACATGTATAACTCGTCCTCACGGTGGATTTACATTATGGATTGAAATGAACAAGAAGATCAATGGTTTCAAACTTCACAAACGGGCACTTAGGCACAATATTGGAATTGCACCCGGCCAGATCTTTTCTTCACAGGGACGGTTCGAAAATTGTTTCCGCTTGAGTTACGGCGAACCCTGGAGCCCGAAGATCGAAGAGGGGATCAAGACGCTCGGCAGACTGATGAAAGAATGGCGATAATAATGCTAGTGTTAGGTTAAGTTTATTTTGACCGATAAGATTGAATGTTTCACCCAGGCTGGACGTCGGTTGTTTATAGTCCAATACAAATACATTTTAACGCAAAGGATTATTAATGCCCGCCCGTATCGACGATCCGTTCGGGCGGGCATCACAGCGACTTGCTCGTACGAAGCACAGGGAGGTTCATTCATCTTATCTTGAAAACGTCCCTAATTCGCAAAGAACACAAAGCGCAGGTCCTATGGGGTGTAATCGCGCCTTGCTTGGATTTAGGGTATCAGAACTCTCTTTTTTCCGGAAGGTTTCTGTCTACCTATGACCAAGCTTGCGCGACTGCAAACGATCAGAACTGCTGTCTGCGCCCTCCGCGAATCAGATGCACTATCAAGTCAAAGCAAACGAGTCTCCCTGTGCTTCTCACGAATGAGTCCTGCTGATGCAGTTGCATTCCCTCTGCGGTAAAATGTATTTCTTTTCTAATTTCAAAAAGCTCCTTCTTGGAAGAAGCTCATAGTCTGAGTCAAACATCATTTCAACCTTAACACAGCACTAGTCCAATTTTTTGATAAATCTTTTTGAATTTATTTCGTAGCCATTCTTCGCGTAGAACTCGTGCGTTAAAGTTCGTATCAGGTTAGTGGTGACTTCAACCTTCACACAACCCTTCGATTTCAAAAAATCCTCGGAAGCCGTCAACAGAGAGCGGCCAATTCCTTTTGACCTTAATTCCTCCTGAATACAAATCGCTGTTATTCGCCCCATCTTTCCCCGCATGTGAAACATATCAAACCAATGAAGTGACGCAAAACCCACGATCACATTATCGACCTCGACTACAAGTAAATAGTATCCGTCGCCGTAATAACTTTCTATCGCCTCGATAACTCTATCACCCGGCTGTGGATAGCCTAGCTGTTCGAGCAGCTTATGGATGGATATCGAATCTGCAGATCTTCCCTGACGAATAATCATAGAATCAATTTACAGGAAAAACAGGTCGTCATCATCCGGATGGACTTGTTATTGTTAAATTCGAAAACAATATTTCTTTAAATGATTCGCTACCTGACAATAGGGTGCCTTGTGATTTTGATTGTTCAGGTGCAGGCGCAGCCGTCCGAAAGTCAAAAGCGTAGCCATCGGTTGCTGAAGACCCCCGACGATGCTGATTCCACTTATATAATGAAGTATACCCGTGAAGATGATCTTCGTGTAATCTATGGCGGTCAGGGATCGAATATTTCTTACGGCTCTACGAACGAAGGCGACGTGCTTTTCGGTGAAGCTCTATATAATAATGTAAACGATCTGGCTGGCTTCGGACTCACCTACAAGTTCATCGATTTTGATCTCGCATTCTCATTGCCGAACGTACAAATCATGGACGAAGAGAGTCAGAACTTATCACAGTTCAGGCTGGCATATAGCTACACCATGCGCAAGCTCGCCATAAGGGGTTACATCTCGGACTCGAAAGGTGTGATCGTACAACAAAGCAGAGATGGAACGGAGTCTGATCCTGATGTTCACCTCCTTAAAGTAGGAGCACAGGTAACCTATTATCTCAACAACAGAAAACATTCTTATCGGTCGGCAAACTTCCAGAATGAGCTGCAACGAAAGACTGCGGGTTCATTGCTTGTGAGGGCTGAACCGTTTTACCGGTCATTGGGTATGGAAGATGCTTTGATCCCTGACGACCGAGGATTATATGGAGAGCAAGCGGGATTGGAATACGTAAAGACAGCAGGTCTTATGCTTATGCCCGGATATGGGTACAACCTCGTCATCCGAGGTGGACAGTTTTTCGTGTCTCCAATAATTTTTTTTGGACCGGGAGTTACCGTCAATAGTACAAAGGTGGTCATGACAAGCACACCTTCATGAATGTAGAGTGGGAAGGTTCGCTTGCGCTGAATGTCGGATACAATGGGAGTAAGGCGTATGCCCGCCTGAGAACCATTTATGACGTCGGATATTTCAAACTTGATCCTTCATATTTTACATCCAGCGACTTGAAAGTCACCCTTACAATCGGTTGGAGGTTTAATCATTTCGAAAACTTCATTCCGGCTTCGTTATTCTAGCAAATTTGGGGGCCAACACCCATAACGTTGTAACGCATTTCGGAGAAGATTTTTCCGCAAACGTTGTAGGTGTTCACGA
>DATHIE010000310.1:0-16719 GCA_035316905.1 Chryseolinea sp.
AGCAAAAAAAGCCTCAGCATTTATAGTTGATCCTGACTATATACCAACTCTGGAAATTCAACTGGTAGAAGGTAGAAATTTCAGTCCCCTAAACTCTACCGATATCGAAGATGCCATTATAGTCAATGAAGCTTTAGTAAAGGAAATGAAATGGACCGACCCACTTAACGAACATCTGAACTGGCATTTCCAGGAAGGACTGGGATCAAAAGTGATCGGCGTGGTAAAGGACCATCACTATCTGTCACTTGAACGGCCGATTGAACCAATGTTATTGACGATGGACAAAACTTTCGGAGGCTATCAATACATTCTCGCGAAAATTTCAAATGACATCCCCACTAGTATCAAGCGACTGGAGAACGTTTATAAGTCCTTGGCTCCTGACAAACCGTTTGAATATACGTTCCTGGATAAAAACGTAGCGTTGCAATATCAGTCCTATGAACGTTGGATGAACATCATGGGTCTTACAACGTGTTTTGCAATTTTGATCTCATGCCTGGGGCTATTTGGTCTCTCGGGAACGAACGTGGTTAATCGGACAAAAGAGATTTGCATTCGGAAAATATTGGGTTCAAAGGTCCGCGACATATTTGTATTGCTAAACAAACAGTTTTTCTGGCTTTCAGTTATTGCGTTTGTTTTGGCCACCCTTCCTGCGTGGTATGTAATGAATAAATGGCTGGATAGCTTTCAGTTCAAAATCCACATCAGCTGGATTTCATTTGGACTAAGTATGGGTGCAGGTTTACTTGTGGTGTTGGCTACTGTGGGTTATCATACCGTAAAAGCTGTTCGCATGAATCCTGCAGAGACACTGAAATATGAGTGAAGGGGGTTATCGAATATCTTCCCGGATAAATCCAAAACAAGCAACAGAACTCTACGCGCAGTTAGTCGCGTGAACAACCCTAACCACAATGTTCGGACCTCCTCGGCAAACTATACTTGCCATCCGCAAGGAGTAATGAAAATTCCAACCCCACCCCCTCTTTTTGGAGGGCCTGCACTAACAGAGCCGTGATAGTAAGCAGCAACAACCTGGATTGAATCTCAGTCAATACTACTTTTGAAAAAAAACTTGACAATTGCTTGCTATCCAAAGTTGTCATCGTATGTTTGTGTACTATTTCACTAGTACACTAATTCACAATGATCTCAATCAGCAACGTCCACTTCAGCTATGGCCGGAAGTGTGTATTCTCAGGAATTACAACCACGTTAAGCGCTGGGCATATTTATGGTGTGCTTGGAAAGAACGGCACAGGTAAATCAACTTTGCTTTACAATCTCGCAGGCCTTTTGTACCCCGATCAGGGCGACATCATCATAGGAGGTTATAAACCATCGGAACGCAAGCCTGAGTTTCTGCAGGACATCTTTATGATACCGGAGGAATTTTATCTCCCCAACATATCAATAAAGGCACTCATTAAATATTACAGCCCTTTCTATCCCCGGTTCGATCATCATGCTTTTGAAGAATATATTTCTTCATTTGACATTCCAATAGGAAACTTGCTGCCAGGCATGAGTTATGGACAAAAGAAGAAAGTCTACATATCGTTCGGACTTGCTACGAATACAACCGTGCTGTTAATGGATGAACCGACTAACGGTCTGGATATTATCAGCAAAGCTCAACTTAGAAGGGTGGTCGCCGGGGCAGCAACACCAGAGAAAACCATACTTATCAGTTCGCACCAGGTAAAGGATCTCGAAAATTTGATAGACGAGGTGCTTATTCTTGATGATACCAACATCATATTAAACGAAAGCATCGATCGTATTTCTCAAAAGTTGACCTTCAAGATCACTTTTGATGAACAGGACCTTGATCACGCGCTATATACGGAGCCCGTGTTAAAGGGCAACACGGTTGTTTTGAAAAACACCAACCAGGAAGAAAGTAAAGTAGATCTGGAACTCCTGTATAAAGCGACCATGACTGATCCAGCCAAAATGAAGCAAGTACTATCACTAACCTTTTAACATGACCACCCTTACAATAGTACCAACCCGAACCATGTTATATTTTAAGAAGTATGCATTCGAGAATCGCAAAGCATATTTGTTCCTTTGTCTGGCTGTGGCCGCATTCCTTGTGCTCTGGCTTGGGGTGCAACTTAACTTTACTAATCCATACCTGTTTTCCGAAAGGGTCCAGGCAATGTATTACTTCATAACGTTATTTCTCGCCGGGTGTCTTTCATCCGGAATGCTCTTCTCGGAACTTGGATCAAAGCCAAGGGCAATACACTATCTTCTGATTCCTGCCTCGACACTGGAAAAATTTCTCTGCGGGTTGTTCTTTGGGGTGTTTATCTTTTTTATTGCCTGCTCTGGAATTTTTTATATCATCGACTATATCGCAGTGCAGCTCGCGAACTATAAATACGGAACTAATTGGGAAGTTATCAACCTACTGACATTAGAGAAGTATCCAAATGCCTTTATGGAAGGACCCCTGACGGATATTTTTTACTTTTTCTTTCCGATACAGGCCCTATTTATTTTATGCTCTGTTTTCTTTAAAAAACATGCGCTGTTCAAAGCCATTGTTGGTATGGGTCTTTTGTGGGTTGCATTCGTTGCGTTGTTTCTAATTTTACATCGCCTGCTGCCCATCGGCAAATTCAATGACACGATCCGTTATTATGAAATAGTCGAAGCGGACGGCGACAACAAACTCATTGTCCTGCCGGCGTTGCTAACAACAACCGTAATCATATTTTCCAAGTTCTTGCTGACACCGCTGCTTTGGACAGTAAGCTACCTGAAATTGAAAGAAAAGGAGCTGTAATACTGACTCATGGAATTCAGAGAAACACAACCAATCTATCTTCAAATAGCCGACTATGTTTGCGAAAGAATTTTACAAAAAGTCTGGAAACCTGAAGACCGTATCCCTTCAGTGCGGGAACTCGCCGTCCTGCTGGAAGTGAATCCAAATACCGTTATGCGTACTTACGAATTCCTTCAGCAGAAGGACATCCTATCAAACCAGCGGGGTGTTGGGTTATTTGTTTCAGCCGATGGTGTTAAAAACGCAAATGATTATAGACGCGCTGAATTTATGCAGAAAGAGCTTCCGGCGTTCTTCAGAAGCATGACGCTCCTGCAGATTGACCCTGAAGAATTGGAGACGCTATTTAAAAAACATAAAAAGGTCAAAGCCTAAGAGAATGGATCGATCAGAAATAAAACCGAAAACAAAATCCAGGAAAAGCACCATCCTGCTCATCAGCATTGTGTTGATGCTGTTGACACTATATGCCTCCTATATCATTGTGGTGAATCAAAAACTGGACTCAAAAGACTATACGTACGTCAACAACGAAAAATCAAAATACAGCCGCGTTAAATTCGACAATCAAAAGGTCGTTGTCATAAAAGGCCTACAGAATTGCATCATCGTAACCTCGGACACCATCAAACTTGACGTTTTTAACGAAGACCTCAAAAGCTTTGAGTCAAAGCTCAAAGAGGATACTGTTACGATCGTTTTTAATCAACCGACGTCAAATAAGACTTTTCTCTACCTGCCTACCGGGAGCCAGCTGATTGCCGACTCCAGTTCCTTTGAGATTAAAGGTTCCTTTGATCCTAGGCGCGCGCCAAAACATAAAGTAACTCTCCGTCACAGCTCATTGCTGGCGACAGCCCACAACAGTCACACTTTTTTTGATAAACTCACTGTTACCGACCTGGGCAACTCTCAATTCGAAATCGCAAAATATGTTCATATCAACGAACTTGAATTAATGAATGTGCACAATGCAAGTTTTGCCCAGGGTTGGCAAATAGGAAATCTCAAAACACTTTTTAACGACGGCGCGGAAATTGAATTCGGAAAATATCGTGATAGCGTCTCCATTAACGATAGCCTTCCAAAAAGATAACACCGAGTCGAAATCC
This sequence comes from Chryseolinea sp., assembly GCA_035316905.1. Classification (GTDB taxonomy): domain Bacteria; phylum Bacteroidota; class Bacteroidia; order Cytophagales; family Cyclobacteriaceae; genus Chryseolinea. The sequence continues at coordinate 3,922 of DATHIE010000310.1, forward strand.
GACAGATTGCCTTAAAAATGATCGACCCACTCGCCATGTAATTGCCTTTGAATTTCTTGGCGACCTCGGCGTCTTACCTTTTGCGACCTTTGCGTGAAATGCAGTTCGCCTTTATGCACCACTCCCTTCCCAAAAGTAGCTATGTGTCTCGGCTAGTTGGCAACGCAGGCCTATAATGAATTGACCGTAAACATCTTAAAGATCAATCCCACAAACTTTTTTACTCCAGATTGTCTCCAAATTTACCTCGTAACCTTGACCTTTATAGGTAGTTATTGCCCAGTAATGCGTAGGTTGAAAGGAGCATGAAGGTTCTAATTATAGAAGACGAAATACAACTGGCAAGAAGTATCAGCCAATCTTTGACTCACGAGGGCTACGTGTGCGAACTGGCTACCACGGCAGCAGAAGCACGCGAAAAAATACCCATGTTCGAGTATGACTGCGTTTTGCTGGACATCGGTCTGCCTGATGGCAATGGTCTCAAAGTCCTTGAAGAACTGAAATCAAAAAAGAAAACGGACGGAGTCATTATTATCAGCGCCAAAAGTTCGCTTGATGACAAAGTTAAAGGGCTCAACCTCGGGGCTGACGACTATTTATCAAAACCATTTTTCATGCCTGAACTCATTGCACGTGTTTCAGCCATAATCAGAAGAAAAAGATTTGATGGCAATAACAAAGTCGCTTTCCAAGAAATCATCGTAGACTTCGCGGCAAAATCAGCCTATGTAAATCATACAAAACTTGAACTTACCAGGATGGAATACTATCTGTTAGTTTTTTTACTGGCAAACAAAAACAGGGTCGTGTCAAAGCATGCAATCGCCGAGCACCTGTCAGGAGACAACGCCGACCTGCTGGATAAATTTGATTTTATCTATTCACACATGAAAAACCTCAAAAAGAAACTGGCGGAAGCCGGAAGTGGAGATTACATTAGGACTGTCTATGGTTTGGGATACAAATTATCAATATGAGATTGCTTCAGTTAAACCTTCGCAGTCTACTGCTCTATTCGCTCGTGCTAGTGCTAATCAGCATACCATTGTCTCTTTTTTCGATCCGCCTCATACTGAACAAAGAGGTCGATGAGTCCATCACCGAACAATCGGATCAATTCCTCGAGCACATAAAAGGTTTTGAATATCTCGACGACCTCGAAACTGACCTTAAAGTACTCGACCAGCTTTCCAGCAACATTGATATCAAGCCTTCTGTCGAACAGTTCATTCCAAAGCGTTACGAAACAGTTATTCTTTATGACAGTGTGGAGAATGAACAAAAACCGTTCAGACAACTGTCCTCCAGCGTGGATATAAAAGGCAAATCCTATATCCTTACTGTTCGAATGTCTCTGGTTGAAAATGATGAGTTGGTCATTGCAATCGGATCTGTGCAGGTGGCTATTTCGATAATGCTAACCATCGGACTTCTTCTTTTGAACAGGTCTTTGTCTAAAAAGCTCTGGAAGCCTTTTTATAAAACATTGGATCAGCTTAAGGCGTATGAATTGGATAAGAACGAATCTATTCCAGTTGAAAAATCAGACGTCATTGAGTTTGATGACCTTAATAAAACTGTCAGCTCGTTGACAAAACGAAACCGGGAGGTGTTCCTGCAACAAAAGGAATTCATCGAAAATGCCTCACACGAACTACAAACCCCTATCGCTATCTTTCAATCCAAGCTTGACGAACTGATGCAAAGTCCAGCACTGGCCAGAAGGGAGGCTCAAACCATAATGGAGCTTGAGGCAACCGCACAACGGATGGCGCGGCTGAATAAGAACCTCTTGCTATTAAGCAAAATTGAAAACGAACAGTTCCTGAATACAGAAAACATCGACCTTTCGCATCTAATTAACAGCCAGCTATCCGTCCTCAAACCCATGGCACAGCTTGAAAATATAAACATCGTTACGTCTATTCAATCAGTGCACTTGAAAACAAATCCCACTCTCATCGAAGTATTGTTGACCAATCTATTTCACAACGCTATTCGTTATAGTCCAAAAAATGAAGAGATCAGAATAAGTCTCAATGACCATACGTTGATAGTATCCAATAAAGGCAGACCTCTGAAGATGGACGTGTCTAAGATGACGAACAGGTTCGCGAAAGAGAGCACCGACGCCAGTAGCACCGGCCTTGGTCTCGCCATCGTCAGGAAAATATGCGACCGATATTCGTATGATTTAAGATATGCGTATGCTGATCAAAGCCACAACTTCACCATCAACTTTTGAATAGATCAGGTTTGAATTCAATGAAACTGATATCGCTTCTGGTTATGCTTCTGCCCTACCCGCTTACGACCTGGGCACAGGTATCAAAGGTTACGGTATCGGGATCGGTGGAGGACCATCAGTCGAGCGTAAGAATACCCTACGTAAACGTAGTGATGAAAGCATCCGCGGATAGTTCCTTTGTAGCCGGAACAGTGACGAACGATCAGGGTCTATTCTCCATGTCGGGTATTGCTCCAGGACAATACCTTACCGAGTTGACATATATCGGATACTCGACAAAAATGTCGCCTTTGCTGGTAGGAAGATTAAGTGAATTCCTGGACCTCGGTCCAATCCAAATGGAGGAGAGTGCCAGCGTTCTGACTGAGGTTGTCGTGACGGGCACACAGGATGCAATCTTGCAGACGATGGAAAAGAAAGTTTTTAGGGTTGAAGATAACATTAGTCAGAGCGGAGGATCGTTGCTGCAGGTGATGCAAAACCTGCCAGGTGTTACAATCAGCCAGGAAGGCACGGTCCGGCTACGAGGCAGTGACAGGGTGACGATACTTATTGACGGCAAACAAACCGCATTGACGGGTTTCGGAACTCAAACCAGCCTTGATAATATTCCTGCATCGGCGATCGAAAAAATCGAGGTGATTAACAATCCATCTTCAAAGTACGATGCGAACGGGAACGCGGGAATTATTAACATTATCTATAAAAAAGAAGTTAAGGAAGGCTTTAACGGACGAGCTGGCATGGCGTTTGGGCTAGGGGCACTGCGTATCAAAAAAGAAAACTTTCCAACCGTAGGACCACAGTATCAGAACACACCGAAAATTAATCCGTCTATTTCAATTAATTATCGAAAGAAAAAAACAAACCTGTTCCTGCAAGTGGATGACCTATACACTCACACCCTCAACAAGAATGAGTTCGTTGACCGCTATTATGACTCTGGAGATACAGTAAGGCAGCAGACAAGACGGAATCGCGACACCAACATCATAACAACCAAAGGAGGAGTAGATTGGTACATAAATGATCTGAACTCTTTTTCCGCTTCGGCGCTATTCAGCAGCGAAAAAATACTGGATCATGGCGAGGAGCCGTTTTTCAACGCTGACCTTTCAGAACGCCTACGACTTTGGCAATACCTGGAGGATGAGGTAAAAACAACGGTCACCTTTTTTTCATCATGGCAGCATAAATATGCAAGGCCGGGAAGACTGTTGACAATTGGTTATAACTACACCTTTCACCGCGAGGACGAAAAATACTTCTTCACGAATGTGATGCCGACTTACACTGGAGAAGATTCATTCGCGCTTATTTCTGACGAACATGTAACAGACTTCACTATCGACTACGTACATCCATTAAAATACGGAAAATTTGAAAGTGGATTCAAATTTAGGTTCAGAGAGATCCCAACCGATATGCAGTTCTTCCCAGGAATAAATTCACCCATCGATGTCAATGCAGGAGGATACGCCAACTATAGAGAGTTAATTCCTGTGTTATACGGCAACTATATCTTTGAAAATGAGGATATAGAAGTGGAAGGCGGGATCCGGGTCGAATACGCAGATATCAATTATGATGTGGATCCGAATCACAATACTTATGAAAGTGATGGTTATGATTACACGCAGCCTTTTCCCAATCTACGATTGGCCTACAAGATCGATGGCAATAACACGTTGTCTTTTTTTTATACGCGGCGTGTAGACCGGCCGAATGAAGTGGACATCAGGATCTTTCCAAAGTATGATGACGTCGAGATCATCAAGGTTGGTAACCCCGCCTTGCGGCCGCAGTTTACAACTTCCTTCGAGCTAGGTTACAAAAGGAGTGGCGATGCCGGATACCTGTACGCCGCCATTTACCACAAGAAAATGGAATCTACGATTACTCGTATTGGCAGCATTCAGCCGGGGAGTACGCTTATCTATAACATCTTCCAGAACGCTGGGGACAGTCAGACAGCAGGTGTTGAAATTGTGCTTTCGCAAAATATAGAGAAGTGGGCAACGTTGAATCTTAATCTCAATGGATACCAAAACATCATCGAGGCCTTTTCGGTAGTGAACCTGTACCCGGAGGAGAATACTTTTTCCGCCGAATACCAGGAAATTTTTTCAGGAAGTGTAAAGTTAAACGGACTATTTCACTTCAAAAAGAATGTAGATATTCAGTTCTCCTCAGTTTTTCAAGCGCCGGATGTAGTTCCCCAGGGAAAAACCTATTCAAGATTTGGTGTTGACATTGGCGTAAAGAAGACTGTTCAAGAGGGAAATGGTGAGTTCTTCGTAAATGCTACGGATGTCTTTGGGACCTTGCGTTACAAGAGGGAAGTCACCGGTCATGGTTTCCACTACGTTAGTGACGATTATTACGAAACACAAGTCATCAGGCTAGGATACAGTTACAAATTCTGAAACGATCCATCGTATCCAGCATGTCTCCAACTACCGCTTCTTTTTAAAATTCAAACCCTGAGGTAGGCGAATGTAAATCTCAATTGTTCCAACAAATCCTGAATTTTTGACCGCAATGATGTCTAGTGGTAGCTGATAAGAAAGGTTTTGTCTGTACCCGGCAAACAATTCAGCACCCATAAATTTGGTGACCTGTTTGTTATAGGCAACACCTAAGTCCCCGTCAATTCGCCGAAACATTTCATAATCGTCCATTGCGGCATTTCTGATAAAATAGGTTCGTAAACTCGCTTCTGCCTTCACATAGATGATATCAGTCCGGCTGAGGTTATGTCGCCATGCGATCTTGTGAGGAAGACTGATCTCAAGACCTTGTCTCGGCGAGAAATTGTAGTTGTAAACAAACACCGGAAGGACCAACAGCGAATTAGACTTATTTAGCATGAGGCCAAATCCAATTTCCTTATTGGCCGATTTTCTTTTTATGTAAGTAGAAGAAATCGTGTAAGTAATTGGGATATTCGATTGAGGATTGTTTTTGATATTTCCACTCTGAACGATATTCGCTGTATTGATTAACCAAGATGTACTGTCGAGCGCATAAGATGATTTTATGTCTATTCCGATGGCGCGCAGTTTCCATGTAGTCAGCTGATCACTGGCATCATTCTCAGGCTGGAGTTCCAACCGTTCGGTACGATAATGAGGCCCAACCGCTAGGGCAAACCTCGACTTGATTACAACTGGTATCCAAGCCTTGATATATGTGTCTTCAGCTGTATAGGTTCTCGCGTTGCTATTAAGACTCTGGTAAACTCTTCCGGGCGCTTGTGTATTTCTGATAGTGATCCATCGCATTGGGGCCATTCCTGTGAGACCTGGCTTGAATTGCTGACCAGACGCAGTCAAAAAGCAGAAACAAATCTGAAAAATTGCCAGGACTGCTGAAAACTTGCTCACCGCAGATAGGTTTAGAACTTTGATCGAGGAAATACGCCGAAAATGGCCGTTTCGAGGATTCGTTGCTTCAATTAACGAAGGGATTCTGTAGACATTCTGTCTTACAAGCAATCAGAACCGACTTTTTTCGATTTTTTCTAGCATTTATTGACTACCCGATTTCGGTCCATCCACGTAAGCTAAACTTACTCCTTTGGGATTTGCTGATGACAACACACTACATTGTTGAAGCGTTTACTTATGGAAAAAGTTGGGTCAAAATGGCAAAGTCGAATCAACATTTTTCAACGACTGAACTCTACAGAATGACTATGGCGTTTGATGCCTAAAATATTTGTTATCTCCCTCATCCAATCGTCCAGCTTGGTATTGTTTGTCTCAATAGCAACAGATTTATCGTTACAAGGGGCATAACTGTCTTTTGCTGTGACCGCGAAAAATCCAATAGTTGGCACATGCACAGAACTTGCCAAATGCATGATGCCACTGTCTGCGCCAATAAAGATTTCAGCATTAGCAATCAGCGATCCCATTTCGCGGATGTCTTTGCTGTAAAATGCAGGTGCTGCAAAAGATAACTGCGAAACATTTTCAATGGGCAAAATTTCTATGATATTGTATTCCGTGCATTCTAATTTTAGTCGAGTGTAAAGAGTATCCCACCAGTTTTTGGAATAGCATTTGTCACCTGTGGCATAAGTATAAAGGCAAATGGTTCTTTTCAAGTTCTGCACCAGCGATCCGAGGAGAATCTGCCCGTTTGCCAATTCAACTGCGCTAAGCTTGAGGTCGAGCAACGGTACGGGCCTTTCATTCAGCTTGTATCCAAGCGTAAGCAGATAACTTCTCAGATTGTATACTGGAAATTTTGCATTATGTTTTCCATCAGGGTACTCCATTGGTGCATTGACATTTTCGTCACCAAAGAATTTGTATTTCCCATTAGAAAGTCGTGCAGAGAGCCTTCCTGAAGATGAGTCCGAAATCACATTAACTACGAGGTCGTAAGATTCTCTTCTTATTTTCAGCCAGCCTTTTAGATATTTTATAAGTTCCTTATGAGGTTTTTTAGGAAGTTGAATGAAGTTACTAATGTTTTCATAGTTCTTAAAAATAACCGGCCCAAGGAACCCTTTTACAAACAAGTCAATTTCACAATTGGGGAAATATTCGACCACTTCCTGTACCAGAGGAGTGATCAAGAGCATATTTCCCAGTCTATGATTAGGTCTGCAGATCAGGATTCTCTTTATCTCACCTTTTAACGTTTCATGAACGTCAGGGTACTCTCTCCCAATCCTCTTCGTTATTTGACGCAGAACTTTTCTCCTTATGTTATTTATACTCTTTTTGAAAGTCATTTTATAAAAAGGTGGCTCCGTATCTTGCAATTCCAAACGTTCTACACAGGACTCACCATATAAAAGAACCAGCACTGTAGATTACCTCTGCGCTGGCCAATGAGATTTTTCCTGATGAATTTCCTTCAATGTTATTCATCGATTCTGTAGAAATTCTGTATCTCACTACGCAGTACAACCTGGTTGGCACATCTCCCTGATAGATTGAATCAAACAACTCCATCACGCAAGCAGAAGAAAGGTCAAAAGCCCCACTTTTTCTTCAGGCTGCCTTTGATTTATTATAGGGTCAGCATCAGAGCACGACCAGTTATAGATGCCCATCTTTATTTGACTTCTATTGGCCGTCTGATCGGTTTCGGAAAAACGTCGCCCGCATCTGAACACCTTACAAAGCTTAAGCTGCTCTAATACGCTCATATCCAACATATCAGTCTGGCACAATTATTATTCCTTCTTTTAGAAATTATTATTCCACTCGATGAAAAAATATCATTTGGGAGAGTTTGAAGAGATCGTACTTCTGACCGTAGCAATCCTTCATAAAGGTGCTTATGGTGTGGCCATCAAAGAGGAAATTGAATCACGGCTGGCCCGTGACGTCAGCATGGGCGCACTACATGCTGCCCTTCTGCGCTTGGAGAAAAAGGGATACATCAAGTCATTTCTGGGCGAAGCCACCGAAGATCGTGCCGGCCGGCCGCGACGCTATTTTCAAATGACTGCCCTCGGAAAAAAGGCGTTGGAATATTCACGACAAACAAGAGATGAACTTTGGAAGGCAATACCGAAGATTTCGCTGGATCTGAAAATCACAGTCAGCTGATATGGAAGAAATAAAGCCATACCCGTCAAAACTCTTTCTTCGGTTCTTTCGATGGTATTGCCAGCCTCGAATAGCGGATGATATTGAAGGAGACCTGATAGAAGTATACCGAAAGCGGGTAGAGAAGGATGGAAAACGAAAAGCAGACATCAGATTTGTCATCGATGTATTGCTACTCCTCAGGCCGGGCATTATCAAACCAACAGAGAGATATAAAGATTTAAACAGTTACCGTATGTACAAAAGTTATTTAAAAATCGGATGGCGAAACCTGTTACGTAATAAAAGCTACTCCATCATCAATGTCGCAGGATTGGCGTTAAGTGTCACATGCGGTATTTTTATTTTTTCATTGGTCAAGCACCATTTGAGTTTCGATAATTTTCACCAAAACTCAAATAGAGTTTACAGAGTTGTTACTGAACTGCACAGGGATGTTATCGCTTACCGGAATAATGTACCCTCGCCACTGGGCGATCTTTTTCGTAAAGATTACACATATGGCGAAAAGGTAGCGCGTGTGTTTACGGAGCGTTATGCGCTTATAACATTCAGAAATAAAAATGAAGTCGTGAAGTTCAAAGAAACGGAAGGTGTTGCCTTCACAGAGACATCTTTTTTTGAGATTTTTAGTTTTCCGCTGGTGCTTGGCAATAAAGAAACTGTATTAGTTGAGCCCAATACAGCAATCCTGACAGAAAAGATGGCCCGAAAGTATTTTGGTGACAAGGATCCCATTGGCGAAACCTTTTGGCTGGAAAACAAAATTGCATTTACAATAACAGGAGTGCTCAAAAACTTGCCCACTAACACAGATATCAAAAGCGAAATTTTTGTGTCATACCCTTCCCTTAAATCGTATGATCCCTGGATGGCACATGAGACCGATGGATGGAACGGAATCCGGGATGGGATGAAATGTTATGTTCTTCTCCAACCCGGTGTTCCTATTGCCCAGGTGGAACAGGTGATGTCAGCGTATGTAAAAATATACAGGCCTACCAGTAAAAACGTTCATCATTATAAATTACAACCCCTCGCTGAGATACATTTTGATGCCAACTATGGCGGTGCTATGGGTAAAAGTAATTTGTGGATACTGTCTGTCATTGGATTATTTTTACTCATAACAGCTTGTGTAAATTTTATTAATCTCGCTACAGCCCAGGCGTTAAAACGATCGAAGGAAGTAGGCATCAGAAAAGTTTTAGGAAGTTTAAAACGACAACTTTTCTGGCAGTTTATTTTTGAAACAGGCATAATCACATTTGCTGGAATTATTCTGGCTACCATTCTCTCACATGCCACTTTTCCATTTGTCAATAGTCTCTTTCAAACAGAACTTTCCGTAAACCTCCTCGTCGACAAACAATTGATTCTGTTTATACTGACCTTAGGTCTTTTCATCACTTTCTTGGCAGGTTTTTACCCCGCATTGGTTTTAGCAGGGTTTCAGCCCGTGGTGGCATTGAAGGGGAAATTATCTCAACAGAGAATTGGTGGATTCAATACAAGACGTACACTGATCGTTGCACAGTTTGCCATTTCCCAAGTATTGATTATTGGAATGGTTGTGATTATGAATCAAATGCGATTTGCCAAACAATCGGACCTTGGTTTCGACAAAGATGCCATAGTAATGATAGCCGTGGGAAAAGATTCGACAGGTGCGAGCATCAATACATTAAAAAATGAGATATCCGGAATAGCCGGTGTTGAAAAACTCTCCGTGTGCTTTGCTGCACCATCATCCGAAGAGGAATGGGGCAATTCGATCAAGTTCGATAACAGTTCTGAAGAAGTCAATTTCAGAACGAGCATTAAGTCTGCCGACGCCGACTATGTATCTACGTTTAATTTGGAATTGGTTGCCGGAAGAAATCTGGTTCCATCGGATACTGTAAAAGAAATGCTGGTGAATGAAGCCATGGTTCGTAAACTTCAACTGCAATCGTCTGAAGATGCTATAGGAAGAGTGATTTCGGCAAACGGAGGTGCAATGAAAGCGCCTATTGTAGGTGTGTTAAAAGACTTTCACAATAAATCATTTCATGAGGTAATTAGTCCGGTACTCATCACTACCAATACTGAAGACTATTCAAAATATGCAGTGAAGCTCAATCTGGCAAATGCAAAAGCCATTCTGTCAGACATCGAAGCCATGTGGTCACAACAGCATCCCGATCAAATATTCGAGTATGAGTTTTTGGACGAAAACATCGCCCGGTTTTATCATGCCGAGGAGACAACGCTTAAATTAATTCAAATTTTTTCTTTCATCGCCATCTTTATCGGCTGCCTGGGCTTGTACGGACTGGTCTCCTTTATGACATCGCAAAAAACGAAGGAAATAGGAATTCGAAAAGTTTTGGGCGGTGATGTGATCCATATCATCTGGATATTTGGGAAAGAATTTGTTCGACTAATCGTGATTGCTTTTTTATTGGCAGCGCCCCTGGGTTGGTGGCTTATGCATAACTGGCTGCAGAGTTTCCAATTTCAGGCACCAATCGACACATGGACGTTCATTTGGGCAATAGGTTGTTCACTCGTCGTTGCATCTATCACTGTGAGCTATCAAGTTATCAAGACGGCATTCTTGAATCCGGTAAATAGTTTAAGAACAGAATGATGAAACACACACCTCCGAAAAACTTTTTCCACTTCTTCCCATGGTTATGTGATGATTAACTGCATGCATGCACATGTTTCTGCAAAAGGCACTCCTATGACCGGCGTTCGTCACCCGTCAGGATTTGATAAATGCAAGCAAATCTGCATTGATCCTTGCAGCTTCAGTAGTAGGCATTCCATGAGAAAAACCGGGATACGAAATGAGCTTTCCATTTTTTAACAGCTTTACCGCTTTTGCCGCTGTCAGTTCAAACGGAACGATTTGATCATCCTCACCGTGCATGACCAGTACGGGGATATCTACGTTCTTAAGGTCATCTGTAAAATCAGTCTCCGAGAAAACCTTCACACAATCGTAATGGGCTTTTATTGCCCCCATCATCCCCTGTCTCCACCAATTATCCACAATACCCTGTGATATCTTTGCTCCTTCCCTGTTGTAGCCAAAAAAAGCAATAGGAAAGTCTTTAAAATATTGTTGTCTGCGGGTAGCTGTATTGAAACGTATTTCATCGAAGACAGACATTGGAATACCATCCGGGTTCTTGCTGCTCTTGACCATGATGGGCGCGACCGCGCTAATAAGAATAGCCTTAGCCACACGGTCCTTTCCATGCTTTGCAACATAACGAATAACTTCGCCTCCGCCAGTTGAATGACCCACGTGTATTGCATTTTTAAGATCAAGCGCATTTGCAAGCGCAGCCACGTCAGATGCGTATGTATCCATGTCATGCCCGCGATCCGTTGGAGTTGATCTCCCATGTCCTCTCCTGTCATGGGCAATCACCCTGAAACCTTGAGCTAAAAAGAACATCATTTGCGCGTCCCAATCGTCGCCCGACAGGGGCCAACCGTGGTGAAAAACAATTGGCTGTCCTGTCCCCCAATCTTTGAAAAAAATTTCTGTGCCGTCTTTAACTTTAACCGTGCTCATTTTTTGCGGATTTAAATTGTTGCTGACTTTCACTAATGAACTGAATACGATGTTCGATCATTTACCGATTGTTTAGGTCTAACATCGATAATGAAGTCGATGACATAAGGCAAAGGAATCAAACAAACAATGCCTCGTCCGCAACGAGTTGGTGGAGCTGAATAAAATCTTCAAATATCTCCCTAATAAATTGCGTCGTGACTTCATGACTCGGCAGATCTTTGCCAAGGTATTGTTCTGGATGATTTTCTACACCTGATGCAATACGATAAACAGTTGCTCCCCACTCCCTTGCGTCCATCGTCGTGTGCTGAAATTCAAGCATGTCCAGGAATGGTTTTAAATGACGGAAGAAAAGGCTCTTGTAATTTTCGGCAGGGGTTTGCATGGGAATAAATTTTAGATTTGGGGGCAGTATCACCAATTTATTTAATTTTTTTCGTTTGCTTTCTCGCGATCTTGGGTGGTTGTTCCTTCTGAGGTTCAATCCCACTTTTCTTAAGTGCTTTCTTAATCTCGGCTGCGTACTTTCTGGAAAAGCTGTCCAAAAGTTTTTCGCCTTTTTTGCTTGTTACAGCCGTCTCAAACCTGTGATCAACTTTTTTAATTGCCCCTTCAATAAAATTTCGTATTTCTTTTTTACTAATTTTTTTCATGGAATGATTAACGGCGGAGTTTTAAAGATAGTACTGTTAACCAAATCTTAATGCCCTTAATGAAAAATTAATATTGAAAGTTTGTCGACTAATGTTGATTTATAGTAAACCGCCTTTCGGAACCTATTGGCCTTGATAGCGAGGTCGCTGACTCGTTAGTTGTTACAACGCACGTTGTCTTTGATTGACTATTGGGCATTTCGCAATTCAACCGAATTAAATGAAAAATCACTCTTGCACGTTGTCAAGAGTCACTATTGCTGATTAAAGCCCAGCTCCGAGTGTCATTTGCTTTTCCCAAAGATCCCACAAATGCACCATCACAAGTTCACATTTTCTTGCATTTGGTTAAATTACTTTGTCCCAGGCAGGCGACGTAATGGCATGATAATTTCATGATTGTTAAGGGTAGACAAATAAAAAAATATTGTTATGGGAAAGAAAAAATCATTCTACAAAAAGCAATTAAAGCCGTTTCTTAAAAGTAATGGCACATTGCTTGCAGTTTTAGCTGGTGCAACCTCAGGGATTGCTATCGCAAGTATTTTCGGGACTGAAAAAGCAAAAGAAATACTTCAAACCGTGGAGGATAACATCAAGGATTTCAATAAGAAAGTTGCAAATGGAATCAACAAGGAATCTGTTTCTTGATTTGATCTGATATCTAAAACTTTTTTTGAGGGAACATGTAGCAATGCGGGAAAGATTTTCCACACAGTCCGTTCATGCCCAAAATGAATGAAGAAG
>DATHIE010000311.1:0-8493 GCA_035316905.1 Chryseolinea sp.
AGAACTTCATAATCGTATTCGAAAACTTCTTTGAGAAGGAATACGGCACGCTCAAGCGGTTCAAGCTTCGCGTGAACAATCTTAATAGCCTTCGCCAATTCGACCTCGAAATCAAGGTGAGCAAAATTTGACTCCTTAAATCGGCTAATGATCTCTGAAATGTTATTCTCCTGAAATAATTCCTCTTTTTTCCTGCGCAATGCGCTAACATGGTTAAGGCAATTATTTTTAACAGCTGTAATCAAATAGGCTTTCGTGTTTTTTATTTTATTAGGTGTGCTTAACCATTTCAAGAAAGTCTCCTGAACGATGTCCTCTGCATCGGCCTTGCAGCGAACGATGTTGTACGCGATAGCCTGCAACAGGGGCTGGTAATTGGCTATGGTTTGTTCGCGGCTCATAGGATAGCTTGGGCCGGTAAAGGTACATTTTTAGCCCCAATAACTTATTAACATCTCTGTGTATTTGGTACATGGATACAGCACTACCACACAGTCGTTTGGGCATTTCTGTCAAAAATCACGTTCACGTTCACGGCGAATACATTACCTTTGCCGGGATTTGAACTTTAACCTACCCGCACGCACTAGTTTTAGTTTTTTTTGTTTAAAGAAGTTATGGCAGGTACAGCAATGACACCGGAAGTACGCAAAAAACCGATCCTGGCTCAGGAAGTGGCGTTTGCTGGTGTCCACCTTCTTCCACTGGGTGCTTTATACACCGGCGCAACAATGTTTGACTGGATTGTATGTGGAGTGCTGTATTTCGTCCGTATGTTCTGGGTGACAGGTGGATATCACCGCTATTTTGCCCATAAATCGTATAAAACATCGCGTTGGTTCCACTTTGTCATTGCGTTCATGGCGCAAACTACTGCACAAAAAGGTGCTTTGTGGTGGGCAGCCCATCACAGACATCATCACCGCCATAGTGACACACCTGCAGATCCGCACTCAATGAAGATCTACGGTTTCTGGTACTCGCATATCGGTTGGATTGTAGGACCGGACTTTAAGGAAACCGATTATAAAGTTATAGGCGATTATGCCAAGTATCCTGAACTGGTATGGCTCAATAAGCACTACTTGGTCGCGCCCACCATTCTTGCCCTCGTCGTGATGGCGCTTGGTGGAATTGTAAACGGAGGAAGCATACTCGCAATGTTCACGACTGCAGGATTCTCAACTTTGTTTATCGGATTTTTCCTCAGCACGGTGGTCCTTTATCACGCTACCTTCTCAATCAATTCTATCATGCATAAGGTAGGATCACAGCGTTATGAATCAAACGACGAATCACGCAACAGTATTTGGCTTGCATTGGTAACGTTAGGTGAAGGCTGGCACAATAATCACCACTATTATGAAGTCGCTGCACGACAGGGATTCTTTTGGTGGGAGATTGATATCACTTATTATATCCTTCGTGGTTTTGCAGCTGTGGGGCTGATCTGGGATCTAAAAGAAGTTCCGAAGCATATCAGGAATTCAAAGAACAAACAGCACGCGGCAGTGTTGAGAAAAGAATACGAATTAGAACAATCATAAATGGAATGATCGATGTTGTTATTGAGTAAAAATCTCCAAAATTTTCAGCTCGGCATTAAAATCATTCCCATACAAACACATCAGCAAATTGACATTTCAGGATTTTAAATTTGATGAGCGACTTTTAGATGGATTATCTTCCATGGGCTACAATTCGCCAACGCCCATCCAGCAACAAGCCATACCTGTAATTCAGGAAGGTAAAGATTTGATTGCATGCGCACAGACCGGTACTGGTAAAACGGCAGCTTACCTTCTGCCCGTAATCAACAAAATAATTCACGACGAAAAACGCCACCTAAACACGTTAATCATTGCGCCCACAAGGGAGCTTGCTCAACAGATCGATCAGCAGATCGAAGGGTTTGGATATTTCATCGGGATTAGTTCTATCTCTGTTTATGGCGGCGGTGATGGATCTGCGTGGGATCAACAACGGAAAGCCCTTGAAGGAGGTGCGGACATCATCATCGCTACCCCAGGAAGGCTCATTGCTTTGTTGGCCACTGGGAAAATTATATTCGACCATCTCGAACACCTCATTTTGGATGAGGCCGATCGCATGCTTGATATGGGTTTCTATGATGACATTGTCAAAATCATAACATACCTGCCGAAAGAAAGACAGACGTTGCTTTTCTCAGCAACAATGCCTCCCAAAATCAGAGCCTTAGCGACCCGTATTCTGAATAAGCCCAAAGAAATTAATATCTCGGTTGCAAAACCAGCAGCGGGAATTTTACAACAAGCCTATGTGGTTTACGATGCGCAGAAACCTGCGTTGATCAAACACGTTCTCAAGTCAACTTCGTGGGCCAGTGTACTAATTTTTGCATCGACCAAAGAGACAGTAAAAAAGCTTGATGCCGTCTTTCAACGCGCGGGCCTGCCATCAAAGGCGTTTCATTCTGACTTGGAACAACCGGAAAGGGAAGTGATACTTCGCGAGTTCAAGAATAAGCAGATCAAAATGATCATTGGAACGGATGTGTTGTCGAGGGGAATTGATGTGGATGGAATAAGCCTTGTCATAAATTTTGACGTTCCTCCCGATCCCGAAGATTACGTGCATCGCGTCGGCCGTACCGCCAGAGCTGAGACGACCGGCACTGCGATCACTTTCATTAGCGAGAAAGATCAAAGGAAATTTCACAGCATTGAAAACTTGATTGGAAATTCTATCTCAAAACTTCCACTGCCCGAAATAATCGGCGAGGGTCCAGCTTATCAGCCGCAACATAAAAGTAATGGTGTGCAAAAAAAGGGAAGAAATTTCCGGAGAGCGCCCCGCAAGAAATAGTTTATTTCTTCTTTAAAATAGTTAGTACTTCATTCAGTTTTAGCAAAGCTTCCACAGGACTAATAGCATTTATATCAATCTTGCTTAACATTTCCTGTATTTCCTCAAAACGTGGGTCTGACGCAAACAAACTAAGCTGTGGTATCGGTTTGGGCGGATGCTGACTTTCAGAGTTGTCCTCATTCTTATGCTTTTCCTTTTCGAGAAAGTGAAGAATTTCATTTGCCCGTAACACCACCTTGTTAGGCATGCCGGAAAGCTGTGCCACATGAATCCCAAAACTGTGCTCACTCCCCCCTTCTTTCAGCTTTCGCATGAAAATTATCTTGTCCCCAACTTCCTTTACCGACACGTTGAAATTCTTCACACGCACCAGATCTTCCTCAAGCTGATTAAGTTCATGATAGTGCGTCGCGAACAATGTTTTAGGTTTGAAGTCTTTATGATTATGCAAATACTCTACAATTGCCCATGCGATAGAAACGCCATCATAAGTGCTTGTTCCTCGTCCTATCTCATCCATGAGGATAAGACTTCTATTGCTAAGGTTGTTCAGTATACTCGCGGTTTCTGTCATCTCCACCATGAATGTGGATTCGCCTCGTGACAAATTATCAGAGGCGCCAACACGAGTGAATACTTTGTCGACAATACCCAGAACAGCCGCTTCGGCGGGCACAAAACTTCCAATTTGGGCCATAAGCACAATGAGCGCCGTCTGTCGAAGTAATGCAGACTTTCCGGCCATATTCGGGCCTGTGATCACCAAAACCTGCTGCTTATCACAATCGAGAAAAATGTCATTGGGGACGTAGGATTCTCCCATAGGAAGCCTCTTCTCGATAACCGGATGTCTTCCGGCCGTAATCTCGAGGGCAAGGGATTCATTTATTTCGGGTCTTACATATTTGTTGGTTCTGGCTACTACTGCAAAAGATAGAAGGCAATCCAACGTTGCAAGTACACGCGCGTTCTGTTGAATGTGCGGGACGAATCCTGCTGCAAACTCAACAATCGCATTAAAGAGCCGCTGTTCAATAACAACTAGTTTGTCCTCGGCGTGCAGGATCTTTTCCTCATACACTTTTAGTTCTTCAGTAATGAACCGTTCGGCATTCACCAATGTTTGCTTACGCATCCAATCAGCGGGAACCTTGTCCTTGTTCGCATTGCTTACTTCAAGGTAGTAGCCAAATACTTTGTTGTATGAAATCTTTAAAGAGTTGATTCCCGTTCGTTCGACCTCTCTCTTTTGGATCTGCAAGAGAAAGTCCTTTCCGGAGAAAGAAATTTGCTGAAGTTCGTCCAGCTCGGTATCGATTCCTTTCTTTATCAGACCGCCCTGACTGCTGGAAATAGGCGCGTCATCTCTTAGCTCTCTCTCTACCTTTTCAACCAGGTCGGCACATGGATGTAGTTGTTCTGCCATTGCTCGCAATACATCGGACGTATGAGAGGATAGCACTTCTTTAATTGGTGATATACAATTCAGGGATCGCCTCAGTTGCAGCAATTCCCTCGGGCTAATTCTGTTTACGGCAACCTTTGATATTAATCGTTCCAGATCGGAAATTTGACGCAATGATTCGATGACGCGTTCACTCAATGATGCATCTTTAAAGAAAGTATCGACAATGAGCAGCCTCTCATCGATCGTCGTTTTTTCTTTTAAGGGAAGTATCATCCATTTCCTCAATTGTCTTGATCCCATCGCAGTGACAGTGTGATCAAGTATCTCAAGCAACGGTACGCCCCCTTCTTGTTGTGAATTCACAAGCTCAAGATTCCTGATCGTGAACTTGTCAAGCCAAACGTATTTATCTTCATCGATTCGGGAAATCGAAGTGATATGTGATGTATCCCTATGTTCAGTGTCGTCCAGGTAGTGTAGAATGGCTCCGGCCGCCATTACCGCCTCTCCCATTCCATCAATTCCAAAACCTTTTACCGATGTGGTTTTAAATTGATTGATCAATTTTTCATACGCATAATCAAAACCATAAACCCAGTCGTCAAGCGCGAACGTATTGTAAGCACCACCGAATAGTTTTTCGAAATATGCGCGTGATTGTTTGCTGAAAATTATCTCTGCGGGCGAAAAACCCTGAACGATCTTCAAGATATAATTCTCTCGTCCCTCGGCTGCATAAAACTCTCCCGTCGATAAGTCGAGGAAGGAGATTCCAAAGTTATTCTTGTTCACAACTATCGAAGCGAGAAAGTTATTAGACTTCCGTTCGAGCACATTGTCGTTAAAGGACAACCCGGGAGTTACCAATTCTGTCACTCCTCTTTTTACAATACCTTTCACCATTCTCGGATCTTCCAGCTGATCGCAGATGGCAACCCGATGGCCTGCCCTAACCAACTTAGGGAGGTAGGTGTCTAGGGCGTGATGAGGAAATCCAGCCAGTTCTATCTCGGACGCAGAACCACTTCCGCGTTTGGTGAGGACAATATCCAGCACCTTGCTCGCAACTACAGCATCCTGTCCAAAAGTTTCATAGAAGTCGCCAACACGGAATAGTAATAGTGCTCCAGGATACTTAGCCTTGATCACATTATACTGTTTCATTAATGGTGTCTCTGAAGGACTGGTCATCGTTGCCATAATCGGCAATTTAGAATTTAGCCCTCAGATTTCAGGCCGGCATAGGGAATAACTTAGGAATTTTTGAAGTCATTTTTTTTGAGCAACAATGATCCACATCATGTCTCCTTTCACCTTGCTACGGTCAACGAACGGATCCTTTTGTACAATGATTTCGAACCCAGCCTTTTTCAGGTCTTCCAATGCGAAGTTCATTCCAAGTTCATGTTTGCGCTCTTGCTCTGCGCGCGTTAATTTTTTTCTGGCCTCACCAATAGGCTCACAAAGTATAAGCCTTCCCCCATATTTTAGGGACGTCTTGAGGTGCTCCAGTATCTTATCATGATCATCCATTTCGTGATAGGTATCGAGGATGATCGCGGCGTCGAGCGAATTAGCTGGTAGTTTCGGATTGTCATAGTCTCCTTTAATGAGATTCACATTTTCTATTTTTCTTTCTGACAGGTGCTTCTTCAGCAGATCAAGTTTGCTTTGATCTACATCGACTGCATAGACCTTTCCGTTTTCATTCACTTCGCGAGACAACTTTACCGTCATGTACCCCTCGTGGCAGCCAACGTCCGCTACATTACTTCCGGATTTAATTTTCAGGAGTTTGATAATCTCATCTGCACGCTGCCAGGTATCTCGTTCTGCCCACG
The DNA here is from genome assembly GCA_035316905.1 of Chryseolinea sp. Taxonomy (GTDB): domain Bacteria; phylum Bacteroidota; class Bacteroidia; order Cytophagales; family Cyclobacteriaceae; genus Chryseolinea. The sequence continues at coordinate 6,100 of DATHIE010000311.1, forward strand.
CACTTTCACGATAAATATTCTTCCATGGATCTTGTCCGCTGACCGACAGTGAAATTAACATCAGGATAAAAAGTGCAATGTTCTTCATAAAGCAAGCAACGATTTAACGAACGATCCTGCAATGAACACACGCCACACAGCTTCGTCCATCAAACAAAAGATCGTTTTTTCTTGATGAACGCACATAAATCAAAATAAATCTCAAATTCAGCCGCCATTGATTTAATTTCGCGCCTGAATGAAGAAGCTAAAATTGGACGAACTAGGACGGATTTCTGTTCCTGAATTCCACGAAGCAAAAAAAATCCCTGTTTGCGTTGTTCTGGATAATATACGCAGCCTGCATAACGTAGGATCTGCGTTCAGAACTGCAGATGCGTTTCGGGTTGAAAAGATTGTGTTGGGAGGAATCACGGGAACACCACCCCATCGGGAAATCCACAAAACTGCGCTTGGCGCCACCGATTCTGTTAGCTGGGAATATTTTGAACATCCCATTGATGCAATCCGAAAGCTCAAATCACAAGGGTATAAAATCATTATTGTAGAGCAGACCTCAGAAAGCATTCCTCCGCACACTTTTAATGTTTCATCTGCAGATTCGTACTGCCTCGTTTTCGGTAATGAAGTTAATGGTGTAAGCGATGAAATTGTGGCGGAAGGAGATATTGCACTTGAAATTCCTCAGGTCGGAACGAAGCATTCTTTAAACGTTTCTGTCTGTCTGGGTATAGTCATCTGGGAGATGTTTAAGAAGATGACGATTGATAAGCAGTGAAATTGTTTTTGAATTATTTCGCACCTTTGCGACGTAAACTTATATATGGCTGATCGCTATACGCAACGCGGAGTGTCCGCATCAAAAGAAGACGTTCATCAGGCAATAAAGAAGCTTGACAAGGGTTTGTTTCCTTCAGCTTTTTGCAAGGTTGTGCCCGACTACCTTGGTAACGATCCGGATTATTGTACGGTCATGCATGCCGATGGCGCCGGAACGAAGTCGTCACTTGCTTACGTCTACTGGAAAGAAACAGGTGACCTTTCTGTTTGGAAAGGCATTGCCCAGGACGCCATCATAATGAACGTCGATGATTTACTTTGTGTCGGAGCAACGGACAACATCTTGTTGTCGTCGACAATCGGCCGGAATAAAAACTTTATTCCTGGTGAAGTTATTTCGACCATTATTGAGGGAACGGAAGAGGTACTTGAAATGCTAAGAAAACACGGCCTGGGAATAACAAGCACTGGCGGAGAAACTGCAGACCTGGGCGATCTTGTACGAACGGTTGTGGTCGACAGCACCGTTGTGAGCCGAATGAGACGGAACGATGTTATTGACAATGGAAAGATCAGGGCAGGTAATGTGATTGTTGGTTTATCATCCTACGGACAATCTAGTTATGAGGACTCGTATAACGGCGGAATGGGAAGTAATGGATTGACATCAGCGCGTCACGATGTATTTCATAAGAGTTATGCTACAAAATATCCCGAATCATTTGATGAGCAAGTGCCGGATGAATTAGTATATGCCGGCCGTTACCGTGTTACCGATAAGCCGGAAGGATTGCCCGTGAGTATAGGCAAACTTGTTCTCTCACCTACAAGAACGTATGCTCCGGTAGTTATAGAACTCTTAAAAGAGATGCGCGGCAATATAGATGGAATGGTTCATTGCAGCGGGGGCGCCCAGACGAAAGTGTTGCATTTCTTAAGCAACGGGTTGGAAGTTGTAAAGGATAGTCTTTTTCCTGTACCTCCTCTGTTCCGTGTCATTCACGAAGAAAGCGGAACGGACTGGAAAGAAATGTACAAGGTATTCAACATGGGACACCGGATGGAAATCTATCTTGACGAAAAATTTGCAAAACGCGTTATGGAAATCGCTTCGCATTTTAATATCGATTCACAGATAATTGGCAGAGTGAGCACATCTGATCAAAAAAGGGTAACAATCAAGGGTGAATTCGGAGAATTCTCTTACTCCTAGATTATTCTACTTACTTCAGGACTTCGCGGGAGATCACAAGCTTTTGAATTTCTGTAGTGCCTTCATAGATCTGCGTGATCTTGGCGTCGCGCATTAAACGCTCTACATGATACTCTTTGACGTATCCGTACCCTCCATGAATCTGCACCGCTTCGGTGGTTACTTCCTGCGCTATCTGAGATGCATATAATTTGGCCATCGCCGCTGCCTTCACAAAATCCTTTTTCTGATCCTTCAGCCACGCCGCCTGGTGGACTAACAATCTCGCGGCATCGATCTTTGTTGCCATCTCAGCAAGCTTGAATTGAATGGCCTGGTGATCGGAGAGAAATTTCCCAAAAGCTTTCCTTTCCTTCGAGTATTTCAGCGCAAGCTCATACGCGCCGGAAGAAATTCCCAAC
>DATHIE010000312.1:0-4674 GCA_035316905.1 Chryseolinea sp.
GAATCCGTTGCCTGGGGAATGGGCCTTCCAACTTATTCAAACGGCGCTGTGTACGCCGACCTTGACAATGACGGCGACCTCGATGTCGTCACAAACAACATCGATGAAGAAGCATCGCTTTGGGAGAGCCATCTCAATCAGTTGACAGCAGGTAAAAAACCAAATTACCTCAGGATTTCACTGTCAGGTCCACCATCCAACAGGGAAGGTTTGGGAACTACAGCCAAACTTAGAAACAAGGGAATACTTCAACATCAGTACTTCAGTCCATACAGGGGCTACTTGTCAACAGTTGAACCATATCTTCACTTTGGTCTCGGAACATCCGCCACTGTGGATAGCGTTGAAATTATCTGGCCCGATGGCAAATATCAACTGATTAAAAATGTAAACGCAAACCAGGTGTTGAAGGTCGATTATGCGAAGGCGTCTGTCCGTGTAATTAGAGATGAAACTAAACCGGTCACATTGTTTACCGCTACGGACAGCACCTGGAATCTGAATTACACTCACGTCGAGAATATGTTCGTTGATTTCAAGCTTCAACCAACAATACCTCATATGCACTCGCGCAGTGGACCAGGTGTAGCAGTTGGGGATATTAACGGCGATGGTAAAGAAGACTTTTACGTCGGAGGTGCCGATGGATCGCCAGGAGTGATGTTCGTACAATCAGCTAACGGAGTATTTGAAAAAAACCTTGGCATTAAAAAGGATAGTCTAATAGAACAAACCGGCGTACTACTTTTTGATGCGGACAACGACAATGACCTCGACCTGTACGCAGTAAGTGGTGGAACTGAAAAGGTTAAGGAATCGGATCATTATCAGGATCAGCTTTATATCAACGATGGGCACGGGGCATTTGCTGTCGCCAAAGATGCGCTTCCTCAGATTCGTCAAAGCGGCTCATGTGTGGTTGCTGGTGATTATGATCGCGATGGTGATCTTGACCTGTTTGTTGGCGGTCGGATTATTCCAAAGGAATACCCGATGCCAGCCGGCAGCTTCCTGCTTAGAAATGACAGCAAGAATGGGGTCTCTAAGTTCACAGATATAACCGCAGAAGTTGATGACCTCGGAGGCATCGGACTGGTATGCTCCGCGTTGTGGAGTGATTATGACAACGACGGATGGCTGGATCTGATAATAGTTGGAGAGTTTATGCGTGTCACTTTCTTTCATAACGATAAGGGTACACTTTCGAATGTAACTGATGATACGGGCCTTGAACACACATCAGGATGGTGGAACAGTTTAGTCGCAGGTGACTTCGATGCGGACGGCGATATGGATTATGTCGCAGGGAATCAAGGGCTCAATAGCCACTTTCACGCAACCGCCGATGAACCACTTTGCATCTATACAAGTGACTATAATAAAGATGGTCGCCTCGATCCGGTAATGAGCTACTACGTGCAGGGACAAAAGTATGTAGGTCACTCACGTGATAATATCATCGACCAGATCAATTCGTTTCGTGGCCGGTTCAGAACTTATACTGATTACGCAAATGCGACCTTTGAAGAAATGTTTCTGCCGGAAGAGCTTGACGAAGCCTATGAGATATGCAGTGACCGGTTCGAAAGCAGCTATATCGAAAACCTCGGGAAAGGCAAGTTCAGGATATCCGCATTGCCCTTGATCGCGCAGATCTCTTCGGTTTACGGAACGACTACCGGTGACTACGATGATGACGGTAATCTCGATGTATTGTTAGTGGGCAACTCTTACGCGCCAGAAATATCATCCGGACGTGACGACGCCAGCATAGGGTTGTTTTTGCAGGGAGATGGTAAAGGTAATTTCAAACCTATCGATGTTTCAAAGACTGGCTTCTTCGCCGACAGAGATGCAAAGGGCTTTGCAGCACTCATGCTGCCAGATGGCAGGGAACTAATGATCGTCGCTAATAACGATAGCCCTATGCAGACTTATGTTACACGCAACTCCGGAAGTTATTACTCAGCCGTTCCGGCTGATGCTTATGCGTTGATAACGTTAAAAGACGGCCGGCAGCGTAAACACGAATTCTATTTTGGGTCAACTTACCTTTCCAACTCATCAAGGGGCGTGAAAATTCCTGCTGGTGTTAAGGATGTCGTCGTCTTTGACACGCATGGTAAAAGCCGGCAGATAAGTGCTGGACAGCTTTCAAATTAAAATCATAGGCTATAGATTCATAAATGCCTGGTCACGACGATCACAATTGAGGCTCAACGACGTCGTGCGCTTTGTGCTTCGTCGTGGACATTGTGACCTGTATTAGTGCCTCACGTGTATAATATTTATTGTTCCTCAGGCTTCTGAAATGAAATGCGTAACACGACAAAGCCCAGGATCAACATTGAAATACTTAAGATCTGTCCTATGTTCAAAGCCATTGACGACTCGAATGTGGCCTGAGGTTCCTTTAAGAATCCAAATATGAAATTGAAGACAGCCGAGCTGATGAGGAAAATACCTGTTAGCGTTCCCGCTGGAGTATGGCTTTTACTCTTGTTCCAGATCACAAACATCACAATAAAAAGAAGGAAATAGGATATCGCCTCGTAGAGTTGGACGGGATGTCTGGCAATTCCGGTTGTCCTCACCCGTCCTATGAAAACGTCTTCTTTTTCCTGGAAGATCGTGTAATGGAGAGGTTCCTCACCTGACTCGTACATAAGTTTAGGATTGTCAAACAGGAATGTTTTTACATCGCCGATCAAAAATTCTTTCACCAGCTGCTCCGTTGCGCCAGGTCTGTAGAATAAGTACAAAAGAAGGGCACTATGTCCCTTGGTTTCCGGGTGCAGGGCTGTGTCGGGTTTTACCTCGACATTCTGGAGCGGGTTTTCTCCGCCAGGATTACGCATGATGCAGCACGGCAATTTTTGAAGCCCATCCGTCACAGGTCTGATAAATATCACACCGCTCTTGCTGCTGGTCGGCTTGCCGGGGATTTCCGCATTGAAAAAATTTCCTATTCCAACGAACACGCCTGTTAGTGCGATCGCTATCATAACCCGGTCAAGAACCTTGAAGTATTTTTGATCACCTTTTCCTTTCCGGACGTACAACCAAATCACAATCACCACGGCAATAACGCCGCCGTATCCCGAAAGTCGTTCAATACCGGCAAACTGAAAGGAAGGCTTAAATTGAAATGGAAGAAATGCCTCCAACGGCTTTGTCAGAATTGTATTAGGCTCGTAAAAGAGGACATATCCGAGCCTTACCCCAATAACAGCAGCTACGAGAATGTATATGATAAGTTTTTCTACGTCGGAGGCAGGCTTTCCTTCTTTCTTATAAATATACGCCAGCACGGCGCGCGCTGTAAAAAAACCCAACACGAAAAGAAGGACATACCACCGAAGTACAAAAGGTCCGATTGAAAATACAATTGGACTACCATTCCAGACTATGAAGTTGAACATGCCGTCTTATTGAAGAATCCAAAGTGGTAGATTGACAACATATTTCCAAATAGCAACATCTCAGCAGCGGGTTTTTTGATCTTAATGCAGGCAGTGCGCTTTCTTTTTCGTTCCATTCTTGATCCTGGCGATTTGTTTTGTGATCTTGTGTTTTTTGATTCGGGTATCACGCCGTAAACTTATCAATAATTCATTGAATCGATATGAAAATTGGGGAGTCAGGGATCCAACTATCTTTTGAAAATCAGGTCGCCGTCGTAACTGGCGCCGCGACCGGATTGGGATATGCCATTGCTAAAGCACTGAAGGCGCATAATGTACGTGTAGCGGTGCTTGACAAAGACGTTACTCCTCTACGCAACGACAAAACACTTAATGCCGATTGTTATCACGTCGACATTGTTTCCGAGGAGGAAGTAAGAACAGCGATCGAAGACATTGGAAAGAAATTTGGACGGATTGATATTCTGGTCAATAGTGCGGGTATCACCGGACTAACTAACATAAAGAGCCATGAAACTTCATCTGACAATGTGAAAAAGGTTTTTGATGTGAATTTTATGGGCAGTTATTACACATCGAAATATGCAATTCCACAGATGCTGAAAAATAATTACGGACGCGTTTTGCATATTGCGTCCGTTGCAGGGAAAGAAGGAAATGCCGGGATGCTCGCATATTCAGCGTCGAAGGCGGCTGTTATCGGCATGACCAAAGTGCAGGGTAAAGAGTACGCTGATTCCGGCATAACTGTCAATGCGTTGGCGCCTGCAGTTATTCAAACTGCTATGGTCGACGCAATGCCACCGGAGCAGGTCAAATATATGACAGACAAGATCCCTATGAAACGATGCGGCTCCCTTGATGAGGTTGCAAATCTTGCATTGTACATTGTTTCATCCTTAAATAGTTTCACGACTGGATTTACGTTCGACCTCACGGGTGGTCGTTCCACTTATTGAAGGTATCAAATTTAATAAGATCGATATGGATGTAAAAAAAATACCGGTAGGCGTCGTTGGATTGGGACTCATGGGTTGCAGCATCACGACATGTATGCTAATGGCAGGTCATCCCGTAATAGCTGTTGCGCCCGTTCCCGATGATCTCAAATTTGCGAAGAACAGAATAAGTGATCACCTCCGTCGCTCGCGCAAAGAAGGATTGATCACCAGTCCACCGCAGCATTATCATAAGAGTCTTAAGATATCCGAAGACTATGGACTATTAAAAGATTGTCAGCTTGTGATCG
>DATHIE010000313.1:0-3412 GCA_035316905.1 Chryseolinea sp.
AAATCGACAAAGTCAGCGCCATCAAGAGCCATTTGTACGGCTATAACTCTCAATGCGACTCTGCGCAATCTGCTGATGTCAATGGAATTTGTAATCAGTTCGGCAAGGACAGCTATGCCTTCCTGGGTTCGGGTTGTTCTCGGGGCGCCTAGCCCCAACGATAGAAGGTTGGTTTGTTTTTTTCCGTTTAGCTGAGTAGCAGTGTGTACGAACGCTTCGTGATACAGCAGCTGATCCTTGTCAAGTTGAGAGAAGACAGCGCTTCCCCGTACTCTGATCCGGGTTGCGCCGGCCAACGCCTTCGAAGACATGTTGGGATCAAGGACCACTTCAACTGTATCATGGTCAAAAAACTCGTCAACTTCCGTTTTTAGCCAGCCCGCAAATTCTGCCGCGGAAATATCAGTTTCGGCGGGTTGAATATGTGAGTTGCCAAGTAGGCTATCTGTAACCTCTAAAAAGAATTTGGCCGCATCTACGGCCGTGAGTCCCTGCGTTTTATACACGTGATCGGGCCGGCCATATATTTTTACCGAATATCGCGTGAATTCGGGTGTCCCTACTGCCGAGATCATGCGACCTGCACATGCGTAACTTCGAGCAGTCTCCATCAGAAACTTTTCCACGGGATCCCCCGGGTCGCATTTATCAGCTATCTGTTCGAGCGAAGTAATGCTTTCATCAATATTTGGCGGACTGAGTTTGATCTGCGGAAGCGTCGGATTTCCTCTCTGCCAATTTTCGAGAAATTTTTCTTCCTCACCTGCGGGCCAGGCAAGAGCGCTCAAGACCTTGATCTTCTTCGAAGACCGGACAACGGCAGCGTCGAGATCTTTAATTTTTTGTTCATTCATCTGGATCGGGTTTTTTGGTACAATCGGTAATCGGGTGGCCAATTCTAATAAAAGGTAAAGAATACCTGCGGTTATTACCAGCGTAATTGACTGAGAAAAGTCAGATCACGCAAATTCCGAATACCAGCTCGAACCTTCCAATGGAAAGGTGAAGAAAGGGTTAAGAAAAATTCACCCTACCCGCTCAAATTACTAAATCACTTCATGAGGAGCGTGCTTTCCTTTTAACATTCGAGGGGAGTTTCGCTGGTGGCTTGAGGCTCTTGCCAAAATCCTTGGGAAGACTTTTTAAAACCAATTGAACTGCTTCTTCAGGCGTCTCAACTATTCGAGAGAAGCCCACCTCGTCAGGTGTGAAGACACCTTGTGAGGCCATAAATGCTATGAAGTCACGAAGGCCTTTCCAGAATTTTTCTCCCACAAGGATTAGTGGAAAGGGCCCGATTTTGTGACACTGTATCAGGGTAGCGGCTTCAAACAGTTCGTCCAATGTGCCGAGACCGCCAGGTAGAACTATGTATGCGCAGGAATACTTCACCAACATTACTTTCCTCACGAAAAAATAATTAAACTCGAAGCTGTCGTTCACATAGGGATTGGGTTGTTGTTCATGGGGCAGGACAATGTTTAGCCCATACGTTGGACCGCCTGCTTCATTGCGCCCCTCGGTTTGCCGCTTCCATAGCGCCTGGTCCACCGCCGGTCAATACTGTAAAACCTGCTTCAGCAAAAACCTTTCCCGTTTGTCGCGCGAGCTCGTAGTATGGTTCTCCTGGTTTAAATCGCGCTGATCCAAAAACAGTAATGGCGGGTCCAATTTTTCCCAATTTTTTGAATCCCATCTCAAATTCATTCGTGATTCTTTTTAGGCGTGCTTTTTCCTTTTCGGCGGTTCTGGTTATGCTAAGGAATTTGTGCTCATCAAGCGAAGCGTCGTTAGTGGTTGGAGGAAGTTCATAGTTCAGCTGAGCTTTTTTCCAATGAAGCTGCCACGCTTTTTCCCATTGTTTTGGCGTAATTTTCTTTGGTACTTTCCCCATGGTTGTGGATTCGGTTTTGACGAACGCAGGATAATAATCAAATAGCAAAATCTTCTAAGCAGCTCCCTCTTTCACAACATGTTCGGCATAGAGCCATCCGAACTTGCGAAGATGACGGTAATTCATTTTACCCTTCAAGCCCAAACGTTGAACCAGGTCGTTCAATGCCTTAGTGAAGATATCATATGTATTTATTTTAGAAGGATCAAGTGACAACTTGTTTTCCGTGATGTACTTGCGGTAAAAATCAATATGCTGTTCGCTATAAATCGGGTAAACGTCAGGCTTATGAAAATTACAGTATACGGATGCGAAATGAAGAACACGTTGTGGTCTGGCACCAACTGAAAAGTTTGCAATATCCTCCACCAGCGTGAGATCATCTTTCTTTAACCGATCGTCTATGTTTAGACTGTGAATGTGGCTCACGACATTCTCAAGGATTCCCAGGTTTGAAATCTCAGTATCATTGATCGCGCTCACTTTCATGCGGATGTCTTCGGCGTCTTTGTTACCGGGTGTCTTTTGAAACAACTCCAGGTTCTTCAGATCATTTACGAAATACATTTCCTGGGTAGCAAAAATGTCCAGGTACTTTTTGAGGGCAGTTTCAAACTTGGTCATAGATGAGGGAAATTCTTTACTTTAAATATAGATGAAACTGCGGATGACAAAAATGCCTTTGATAATATTTATGTTATGTATGCCAACCTGAGAGGGCGAAAGACTGCCTCAGGTACGGCTGTACCTACAGCCATAGATTCGATGTGAGCTTAATTCTTCAATCCTCACGAAATGAGGTTTGTGGAGAATTCATAAGCACACACAACGTTATTCGACTACCGTATATAATTTTTCTGAATCGGTGAGGGCGTAAGCCAAAGATACAGCATCAAAATTACTTGTGCTTGACTGGTAGCCGCATAAAAATATGCTTGACGGCGGTCCTAATATCCGCTTCAATATCATTCTTATGAGTGATCTCTTCCTCTGCCCAACCCCGCCATAAAAGCTTTTGAGTCTTTGTATCGTGCATTTCAATGAACAACATACCATTCACCGTTTCGTGGGCAATGAATTGGCCGCCGGTAGGGGACGGCACCGAATATGCGCCATAATATCCATACCCTCCATAACCAATTCCACCTGCCGAAACATATGGATTCTGCGTGTAGTCGGTACGTTCCTGAACGTGTGTGTCGAAAAGAAAAACTGCGTCAGGATTTTCAGTATCAAGTTTGAAACCCCGTTTTTTGAGTTCAGCATTTGCTAATTCCAAAATTAACCCGGCGAATACCTTATCATCCTTACGCGAGTCCTCCTCGGCATCGCCCGGTTTTCCCCAGGCATACGTCTTGTAATTTTTAAGCTGGGCGTCCTTAGTTGTAGTAGAGCTCGTTTTAATGCCTCCGGAGCATGCAATCATGAAAACTATTAAACTAAGTGCTCCCGTAGTTGTGCGCATTGTTGAAGAGATGTGATTCATTTTACAGGGGTTTGATGTAAAAAGAAACTGCG
>DATHIE010000314.1:0-6826 GCA_035316905.1 Chryseolinea sp.
TATCCTTTCCCTTATTATCTGACAAAACAGGATTGGGGGATACCGCTGGTCTGTCTAAATACTTGAACAAAGCAACGTATAAAATTATTGCGGAGAGTACGCCAATAAGAAATCCAAATAACGGAACCATCGCTGCCGTAAAGAACATGAGAGCACGGTGAAACCAATTCTTGGACAACACTTCGCGCAATTCTACTTTTTTAACCATGCCGTGTGCGACATACAATAGTATGCCTCCAATACACGCCATAGGGACGTGCTCCAGGTAGCTTGCCAGGAAAGCGGCCAGCAGAAGTTTGAAAGTGAACTTTGCTATGCCTGAAAGCGGCGATATCGCCCCGACCTTGATGTTCACGGCAGTCCGCGCCAATGCCCCGGTGTGAGGAAACCCATTAAGAAGAGGTGTGACGATATTGACGATCCCTTGTCCCCATAGTTCCTTGTTCGGATTGTAAGGTAAACCCTGGTTGTTAGCTAAACGGTCGGCCATACGCGAGCAGAGAAGGCTCTCGATGGCTGCAACAAAAAATATTGCAAACGTGAAATAAAGAATATCAAGTGCTACGCTCCAATTCATTTCCACTAATGAGGGAGTGGTGAAGACAAAGAAATCTGTTGGAATACTTCCGTATTCGTCCTTGATCAGGATCAGTCCTTTGCCTGCAAACAGTGTTTCGGCGAGCAGCAGTGCAACAGCAAAAGCAATGAGCGGTGCCGGGATAAATATGGATATGCGGAGCAAAAATTTACAAAGAACGAAGGTAATGACGGCAATGATAACTGCGTACCAGTTAGAATCCTCGAAATGAAGTATTATTAAAGGAATTTGTTCGGTAATGTTATACCCAAGGTCATGTTGAAGGCCCAATACTTCGCCTATCTGTGAGAAGGCGATAACAATAGCAATGCCTATTGTGAATCCCACCACAATAGAATGCGGAACAAGGGCAACGATTTTTCCAAACTTGAACAAACCCATAATCATTAGCAGGCTGCCCGCAAGAATAGAAACCAACGCAAGGAATCCATGATCGTACTTTGCCATCACTGCCGCGATGACAGGAATGAAAGCAGCCGTAGGTCCGTATACCTGGTATTTCGATCCGCCGAATAATGCGCCAAGCAGACCGGCAACCGCTCCACCGACGATACCCTGTTCAGGTTCTAGCCCTGAAGCCATAGCGAATCCCATTGCCAACGGGATGGCTACCATGGCGACGATCAGTCCCGCCGTGAGATCGCGCATCACATTCAATCTCGTGTTTCCCCGGACGAGATCTTCATATCTCCCGTCAAATGGGGTCATGTAAAATTTTAGCCGACTGGCAAACGTATCTTTAGTAGAATTCATTTCGATGCTCTTTAGATTCCTCGTTTTATTAAAGTGTCAATTAGTCGAACGTGTGACCTGGCTTGCGACGACGTACGTCCAAAACGACAGAAAAGTCGGCTTTAGATGTAAATGGCAGCAACCGTACGGCTACATGCTACAAATCGATAGTGAAAAAATTGATTTTGAAGGGTTAACCTTCCGGGGGCGGACTAAATTTCTTAAGATAACCGCGATGAAGGGAGGCTTCGAGTATAAGCCATTTTGCGTTTCGGGAATGCAAAATACTATAAAAGCTGTGTTCTGTTGAAGGGTGAAAAATAAGGTCGGTCTCTTTATCGTTCTGGTCATCTTCTTCACCAGCGGCTCCTTTTTCTTCCAATACTTCTGCGAGTATCGACAACGACGCGCTATTTCCCGTAAGCTGCTTCAGGAACTTAATCTCCATCTGCAGAAAGCTGACGTTCAGGAAAGTCAGACCCGTTAAGAGTATAACAATGTATCGCGTAAAATTTCCTCTGAATATACCCACAGACCAAAATAACTCTTATTTAAATCGAAATCAACCCCTTAATGCTGTCTTCCAGGGGGAACGACTATTTATACGTCAGGCGGAAATCAACTTTTAGAAAGCAAAGTACCCCAGCTAGTATTACATTGTTGTCCGCGCGATATCCAGCTACAGATCATTACAACTTGGATAAGTAATCATAACTTTTTCGAAGGTCATCAAGGCCATTTGGGGCAAGGTCTCGCTCAACTATGAAATGTTCGACACCCGACTTCATTGCGTGCGACACAACGTTTTTGATGTCAATAACTCCGCTGCCGGCATCGGCCAGATAGGGAAACAGGTCCATCCATTGCTGAGGGTCTCCCCCATCTCCCGAAAATCTCACTTCCTTTGACATATCCTTTACATGCATTAAGCGGAAGCGGCCCGCGTACTTGTCAAGATACTTAATCACGTCGACGCCGCCCGCTGTCATCCAGTAAATGTCCATCTGAAAATACACATGTTGGGGATCGGTGTTCTCCAGTATCAGCTCGAATGGAATTTTTCCATCGATAGGTTTCAGTCCGTTACCGTGATTGTGATATGCAAACCGGATCCCTCGCTTACTTGCTTCTTTCCCGATCGCGTTAAACTCTTCCGCCTGCGTCTTATATCCGTCAAGATCAGGCTGAGTAGCAGCAGAGGGCAGTACAACGTATTGGCTACCCAATTCGTTGGCAGCTTCCGCAAGCTGACCGATCGCTCCTTTCAAGGACGCCAATCCTGTATGCATCGACGGAGCCGACAGACCATTGTCGTCCAGGATCTTTTTTGCCTGCCTGGTGGTAAGTCCATAAAAACCACTGCCACTGAAACCTAACGACGGTGTAACGGTATCCCACCGTTGCTGATCCTCCGGCGCGCTAAAAGAATAAGGTCCATAGAATTCAATTTCCTTAAAACCAATAGCAGCCAGCTTTTGCATCGTACCCGCAAAATCTTTTTCCGTGATCTTCGGAATGGAAAAAAGCTGCACGCCAATTTTCTTCGGCCCCTTTTTGCCGGTGAATGCCTCTGACGTGTTTGGCAAAACAATTGCGCCTGTAGCAACAGCCGAGGCCATTCTTTGCAGGAAATACCTCCGAGATAATGTGTTCATAAAGTGAATATATCGATCTTTTTTGACGATGTATTAGGACGATGTATTAGAATAAAGCAGCCCGAAAAGTTCCGCGCTGCCTAAGAACATCATGTATTCGCTCAAAGATATGTAGACAATTCTTCGTTTTCGGGGAGTTTATTCCACGCGCGCCTATAGTTCCTCATATCACCACGAGCGCAACCCTCGCTTGCATACATGAAGGAAGGAGTCGGGACCTTCTATTCACCGTCGGTCCCGTTGTTGGCACTCTTTTTACGAGTGTGCTTATCATAATATTTGAACCTATGGCAAAATATGGGAAAGCGGCGGAGCGTAAAATAGCAAAGGTGATGCGCGAGCGCAAGAAGGGCACACTCAAGAGTGGCCGTAGCGGAAAAAAGGTGACGAGCCGCAAACAGGCGATCGCAATTGGTATCTCTGAGGCACGCAAAAGCGGTGCAAAGGTGCCAGCCAAAAAGACCAGTAGGAAAACTGGTAGAAAAATGGGAAGAAAAACAGCAAGAAAAACAGCAAGAAAAACTGCAAGAAAATCACGCAGCAGATCGTGAAGTTCGCCAACATCTCCGCATTCGAAGGTGACCACATTAATGTAATTGTGGAGACACCATTGGGAAGCCGTGTTAAGTATGTGTATGACCCCGAAATGGACGTCATGAGGATGAAACACCAGTTGCCCTACGGATATTTTTTTGCGTTCAATTTTGGATTTATTCCAAACACTCAGGCCGAGGATGGTGATCCTCTCGACGTGGTCGTTTATTCCAACGAACCATGCATTAGTGGCGCGTTGATAGAATGCCGGGTTGCCGGAGCTTTATTAGCGAAGCAACGAAAAAATGGGAAGACAGTGCGCAACGATAGGATTATTGCTGTGCCTGCAGGAGTAAAAATTTACGATTCAATAAAAAACATCCGCGACATAGACAGACGAGTTCGGTCCCAAATGGAAAACTTTTTTGTCTCTTACGAAAATTATCGCGGCATTCTTTTTAAAACGATAAAATGGATTTCGTCTACACAGGCACTTGCAGCCATCAAAAAAGCACTGAGTGAATAACGCGGCTGCTCTATACGTCCTCGGGCAATCAACACTTCCATTGGTGACGATTTTTATTACCGTGCGTATAGCGGTCTTCAACATCCCTGGAAGTCAGCTTTCTAAAGAACCTTATTATGCGTAAATTCGACTTATCCCAAAGAATGACATGGCTCAATTTGAATTAAATACAACCACGAGTTCCTCAGGCATTCCGCCCCGGGTAGAGGGCTATGATTTCAAAAGTGTGATCTTCGAGGTGCAGGACCATGCCATCGTTCTTTTGGATACCAACGGAACCATCATTTCATGGAACAAAGGCGCCGAAAAAATCAAGGGCTATCAGACTGAAGAGATCATCGGGCGAAATTTCAGGATCTTTTATTCGAAGGAGGACCGCGCAGCGAAGTTGCCTGAACATCTGCTCGCAACCTCTGCTGAGAACGGAAGGGCTATACACGAAGGCTGGCGTGTCCGCAAAGACGGCACCAAGTTCTGGGGCGATATTACTATAACAGCTGTGCACAATCAACAGGGAGAAGTCACAGGCTTTCTTAAGGTGACAACAGATTTGACGGAAAGGAAAAAAACGGACGACAGCTATAGCAATTTTGTGGAAGAGCTTAGACAGAAGAATGAAGAATTGCGGGAGAGCGAGGAGAAATATCATAAAATGGTAAGCGAGGTTACTGATTATGTAGTGATCTCACTTGACATGGCCGGGCGGGTCCTTGACTGGAATAAAGGAGCAGAGCGAATAAAAGGTTATAAACCGGAAGAAATAGTCGGAAAGAATTTCCGGCTCTTCTACACGAAAGAGGACAAGGATAAAAAGTTACCAGAATTTCTTCTTAAGGAGGCGAGTGAGAAAGGTTCCGTTACGCACGAAGGGTGGAGAATAAAAAAGGGAGGTACCCGCTATTGGGGTAGCGTCGCCATCACCGCGCTTCACAACGACCGTGGCGAAATTTTCGGATTTTCAAAGGTGACTAAAGACCTCACGGAAAAGAAAACTGCCGACGACAAACTGGTCAACTTCGCAGACGAGCTCATGTTCAGCAATAACGAGCTTAAAAGAAGCGAGGAACGTTATCACAGGATGATAGCAGAAGTAAAAGACTACGCCATAATTCTTTTGGACAAAAAAGGCATAATTCAAAACTGGAATGTCGGCGCAGAGTTTATAAAGGGTTATACGACTGAAGAAGCCGTTGGCAAAAGTTTCGAAATGTTCTACTCGCAGGACGACCAAAAGAACAAAGTCCCCAACAAACTCCTTGAAGAAGCCGCGCGTATGGGCCGCGTTACCAGCGAGGGCTGGCGAGTAAGAAAAGACGGAACCAAATTTTGGGGCTCTATAGTGATCACGGCGCTGCACGATTCTGAAAACAACATTATTGGATTTTCAAAAGTGACGCGCGACCTTACCGAGCGGAAGAAATCAGAAGATCAATCAAGGGAGGATGCTGTCGAGCTCGAACGTAAGAACCGCGCACTTGAGCGAGTTAATGCCGAGATCTCGTCCTTTGCATATGTGGCAAGCCATGACCTCAAAGAACCTCTTCGTAAGATCCAGACTTTTGCCTCAAGGATACCTGAAAATATTGACAATCCTGAGGCCGTAATGGACTTGCTCAACAAGATCTCCGGAAGCGCCTCCCGAATGCAAAAACTCATGGAGGATCTGTTGACTTATTCGCAGCTTTCTGCAACCAATGGCCTTCTTCAAAAGATAGACCTTAATATCGTAATAGAAGCCGTTTTAAAAGATCTTGAGCTTAGCATTGTCGACAAGCACGCGCAATTGAAGATCGACGTTCTCCCGGCAATTAACGGCATTGCTTTCCAACTTGAGCAGTTGTTTCTAAATTTGATATCTAATGCGCTCAAGTTTAGCAAGGTCGATGTGCCACCTGTGATCACCATTAAATGTTCGACACTCCAGGGAAAGGAAATACCCCTTGGGCTATCGAATGATTTGAAAAAGTATTACAAAATCACCGTCGCAGACAATGGCATAGGTTTCCTCGAAGAACATTCTCAAAAGATATTTGACGTATTTCAAAAACTTCATGACAAAAGGGCTTTTGCCGGATCCGGAGTTGGTCTTGCGATAGTGAAACGCATCATGGAGAATCACAACGGACTAATCATGGCGGAAGGCAAACCCAATGAAGGGGCTACTTTCACCCTGTTTTTTTCGGCGTGAAATAGTAAATTGTGTCAAATTCTTAGGGCCCAGACAAGATGGTAGTATTTTATGCAGACGATGATCTCGACGACCGAGAGCTTTTCGCGGACGCACTTGAAGAAGTGAATCCGCAAATTAAGCTCATTCTTGACAGCAACGGTCATGAGATCATTGAACTTTTAGAAAATCACGAGACTCCGGACTTCATTTTCCTGGACATCAACATGCCTGTAATGTCGGGCAAGGAGTGCCTGAAGCAACTTAAGCGGCTGGAAAGGCTCAAGTCCGTACCGATTATCATGTACACAACCACCTCCAACAAAGAAGAATTCAAGAACCTGGTCTTACTGGGCGCTGCAGATTGTGTTGTGAAAGGGGTTTCGTTTCAGGCAATCAAAGAATCGTTGAGAAATATTTTGAATGACTAGCCGAAGGTGTTTGAATTTGCATTTTATTCACTCAAACGTTATCGAGAATTTGAATATTGGGCAAAGAGAACTCACAGATGCTTTTAAGGTCGTAATGATTTCCATTCTATCGTGCGTCTGTCGTGTTGAAACCCCTGATGTTCCGAGCTACTTAGCCAAATGCTTCTTAATAAAATCAATGGC
>DATHIE010000315.1:0-7778 GCA_035316905.1 Chryseolinea sp.
GTTTTTCCTGGAGATACTTTAATTGCTGACCGATGAGCAGCGTGGCTATGATCATAAAGATCGAAATGGCAAATTGAAAGATCACCAATCCCTTGCGAAAAAGAATAAACTGAAAATCGGTCTTAACATGACCTTTAAGGATTTTCACAGGTTGAAATGAGGACATCATTAACGCTGGATACATTCCCGAAAGGAAGGTTAATAAAACAAGGCAGACGATAAGAGTGGGCCACAAGGATAGGATCTCAAAAAGATTCGGAAGGTCGATGTCAAACTGTTGCCGGAACAAGGGCAGAATCAACTGAACCGTCATCAAAGCAACCAGTGTTGAAATCAAAATCAGAATAAAAGATTCGGACAGGAACTGTAACGCAATAACTGACCTTGGCGAACCAAGTGTCTTTCGGATGCCTACCTCTTTGGCCCGCTTCGAAGCTAATGCAGTAGAAAGGTTCATATAATTGATGGAAGCAAGGACAACCAGTAAAATTCCCAAACAACCAAAAATAAATACATAGGTGCGATTGCCATGAAGCACGTTGGTTTCATATCGCGTTGTATTATTAAAATAGATATCAGTTAAAGGTTCAAGCTTCAAGTGGATGCGATTGCCAACACGCGCGAAGTCCTTGGCAAAATACTTGTCCATAAATCCTGAGAAACGACTATTAAAAAATGCCACATCTGACTTGTCATTTACCTGGATATATGTGTAGAACATATTGTTCCACCAATCGCTAAACCAGGGTTCTTTTTCGATTAAGGCTATTGACGCAACAAAATCAAATTGAAGATGAGAATCACTTGAATGACTATCCATCACTCCCGTCACAACGAGGTCATACTCTTGATCAAGCCTAAGAATCATTCCTATTGGATCTCGATCGCCGAAATATTTTTCGGCAAGCTCTCGAGTAATAACTGCGCTATTCGGGAGGTCTAATACTGAATTTCTGTTGCCCTTGATCAAGGGAAAGGAAAAGAAAGAAAAGAAGTTGGTGTCAGCCAGCAGAAGTTTTTCCTCCAAAAAAGACTTCTCGTCAACCTGGATTACTCCATTGAATGAAGTAGCACGTGTAACGCGTTTAATCTTACCGCTAAAATCTTCAAGCAAAGCACCTGCGAAAGGTGAAGAAGTTATACCGATGTCATAAGGTGCACCATTGATGGACGATTGCCGTATTACACGATACGTGATGTCTTTGTCATCGTGAAACGCATCTCTTGAAAGTTCGCCCTCAACGTATAAATAAATTATTATGCTGCAAGTGAGTCCTAGCGAAAGGCCGAAGATATTGATAATCGTAAAAAACCGGCTACGAAAGAGATACCGACTGATTGCTTTAAGAAAATTGAATAGCACGGCCGTTGGGTTTGGCGTGAAGAGTTCCAATGATTGTGCCATTCTCAATCTGTGATTGCATTGCCATTTTGAATGAATCGTTTTCCAAGATGTCCCGAATAGCACGTTTTTGTCCGCGAACGACCGGTGTATTTACACAAGGAGCTTGGGACAGTTGCAAAGCTAACGTCATACACAGCCAAAGGGAGTCGCTACGTCGAGGTTTGATGGCAGCGGGACTCCCCGATATTTATCTGCACGAACCCTGTGCTGCAGGCCCTACTTGGATACCGCCATCGCTGCTTTCACAACTTCTCCGTCTTGTACAGAGGACATTCCGGATATTCCGATTGCGCCGATTATTTTTCCGTCGGAATAGATAGGTTCGCCGCCTTCTACCGGAGTGATGCCGGGCACATTCAGGATTCGTAAAGCGGATCCCCCAGCGGCAATGCCGTCTTCAAAGGTTTTTGTGGGACGTTTAAATGCATTCGCTGTTTTAGCTTTCGCGATTGCCACATCGATCGAGCCGATCTGAGTATTATCCATTTTTTGTAGCAGTACAAGGTTGCCACCTGTATCGACAATTGCGACAATGATGGTCCATTGTTTCTCAATAGCAAATTTTTCGCTGGCTGCTGCAAGCTTCTTAGCAGCTTCAAGGGTTATGGGGTCGCCGTAAGCAACTATAGGACTCTTTTGACCAGTGCTTTGAGCCATTGTAGTTATGGCTGCCAGTATAAATGCACCGAGGAATGATATTGTTTTCATAGGATTGGGTTTTAATACAATATCAATCAAAATCGGGAATGATTCAAGGGAGGGCTGAAGCGCCTAGTCTTCCACCGGCCCCAATGCTGTCTTAGAAATCGGAAGGTTAAGCTTCTTTCCTTTAGCGCCACCCTCCTTGTCAAGCTCTTCGCCCTCGTTGACGTGATCGATCGTGACTCGTGTAACATCCTCGTCAAAGGAAAACTTGAACGTTCGATTGGTAACAACGTCTTTCCTTACGTGCTTGTCGTTGCCATTAGATAAGCTATATGCTTTCTGTGCAACCCGTTTGTTGTCTTTGGAATAGAAATTAATGTACGCCACAACATTTTCGTAGGTCTTATCTGGAACGATCTGGATGACGATCTTTTTATTTTTTAGAAGTGCGACGTGCACGCCGTGTTCTACCGGCGCGAGGGCAGTGTTAATGATCAACAATACAGCGAGGCATAAGAGGGAATATACCTTTTTCATGATTCTATATTTTGGTAAAAACGATGCATTCTAGAACATTAGTACATCCAAGACACGCGTTATTCGACCGGATTCGGGGAGCCGCTTTCTGGATACCTGCAGCTCGACAAACGGCAGAAAAACTGTCAGGAATTTGTGCCTGTGTTAACGTGGAATGCCTTACCGCCATGGTAAGATTTTCCACACCGTGTAGGCATGTTTTACGTGATTTTTCAGTACGCTGACCAGCTACCATCAAATTCAGCGTTGGAAATGATATGGAATGGATATTGGTCCTGTATCTGCAAAAAGGTTTATGAAAACGTTATTTCAATTTAGAAAGCGATTGGCCCACTTGGCGCCACTAGTGGGTGCCATAGTTGCGGGCTTGCTGCTGATCATTTTGATGCTAAATATCAACAACGACGAAAACTCGATTGAACAAACTAAAGTAGAAAAGCACGCTTCCTCAACTGTTATAATAAAGGCAGTAGGAGCGTCTAGACTTCAGGTAGTTTAAAAACTCGCACCAATGCCAGTTAGAGGAAAGCTATGTTGATTAAAATCAATGGAACCAACATCGATGCTCAGCTGAGCTTTCAGGCTGAGTCCGTGACTACGCAATGGTGAATCCGAAAGCGTTCGGTACTTCGTGAAGGAAGTAAGGTGCTGTGGATTAGTTATAGATGGCATAGTCAGATTTTCGAAACGCGGATCACTATTCATTCCCAGTATTATTCCTGCTTGCTTTTCATTTCCGGTTCGATTCACCCATTCTTTGAAATTCTTCTCACCATTCATATTGAATCCTCCGCTCAAGCTCCTCCAGTTATCTGCAAGGAAAGTATCATTTATTGCGCGATGACTGCTGCTAAGAAGAAATATTTGGAAGGATGGTAATGCATATGCCATTAAGCCGCCTTCCAATTAGGTGAAAAAAGATGAAAAAGGGAATTGAGTAAACGCTGAGACACATGGCCCATTGAGCCAAATCAAAATTCTCCAACTTTCTCTATCGTCATGATGGCGAAAAGTTAACTTCGTATTTCACAGAAAATCAAAATTTCTGATTCCTTAACTTCTAGTCAAAATCATATGAGAAACTTTTTTTTAATGCTGGCGCTATGCGGATTTTCTTTGGAAACTTGGGCTCAGCAACCGTTACGGGTAATGATGATCTTTGCCCATCCTGATGAAGGTGAAGTATACACTGGCGGTACTGCAGCGTTGTACACGCAGCTGGGGCACCAGGTCAAGTTTATGTCACTAACCAACGGCGATAAAGGACATTGGGAAGAACAACCAGAAGTGCTCGCTAAAAGACGCTATCAGGAGGCGATGAATGCAAAAAAGATTCTAGGTCTCGCTGAGTATGAAGTGCTGGATTATCATGATCAGGGTCTGAAGAATACCAAGGAAGCACAAACAAAAGTGATCAAAAGTATAGAGGCTTTTAAACCTGATGTTGTCTTTACCTATTACCCTGCGCAAGGTGGTCATATCGACAACATGACTGCTGGATATATAGTCCGTGATGCGGTTAGAAACCTGAAGATGGATAAGCTCCCTGTTTTTCTTTACGTCAGAGATTACCATACGTCGACATTTTCATACATTCCACATTTTGCATTCGGCATTGACACCGTTTGGGACAAGAAGCTGGAAGCTTGTGGGGCTCATCAAACTCAGGTGGCCGAAGCCATTCCACACAGCATGGGAATATTAGAGGAAGTAAAAAAGAATCCCGCTAAGCAAAAAGAATTGATCAATGATAATACCTACGCATTCAGTAAGGTATTTCCAACTTATAGGTATGCATTAGAAAAATGGTACGGCAAAGAAGCAGCTTCAAAGATTCAATATGCAGAGGCGTTTGAAGTGGCTGAATTTGGCCGCCAGGTCAGGGAAGAAGAAGTATTCGCATTATTGCCAATGCTTCAACGGTCCTATCTTATTTCAGGAACCAAGGATTGGACAGACACCGGTGTTGAAATCAAAGAAGGTGATGTGTTTGAAATATCCTCAGAAGGAAGCATCGTCTGGAAAAGAGAAGGAAGGGAAAAATGCGAACCTGATGGTGCTGTACCCTACACACGCTGGGGAAATAAACCGGTCTTAGGCGCACCCACGGGAGCGCTGATCGCACGGATTGGTACAGACCCGAAAGAAAGCTTTCTTATTGGGTCAGGCCGAAAAATTATTGCTTATCGCTCAGGAAAATTATATCTGGGCATTAACGACGATAACACCGGGGATAATGATGGAGCCTACAGGGCATGGATAAAACATGATTGATTGTTTATGAATGACTCTATATCAAGACGAAAATTCATCGGTACCCTATCATCGGCGGTGGTCGGCGCAAATGCGCTAGCCGACAATCCCAGTAGTACTGAAACTTCTGAAACATGGATTGGAGATAAGAAAAAAGATAAGCCGAAAGGTATGCGGCTAGGGTCTGACACGGACAAGCTATACAATATTAAAAGCAAAGGACCATTTGCCATACTCGATTACCTGAAGGCTAATAACTTTGATGGAGCTTTTTTCAGAACGATGCTGGACATTAGTCCCACTTTGGACTCCGGGCAATTGAAAGAGGTTAAAGCACACGCTGATTCGCTCGGTCTTTTTCTGGACGGTGGAATTGGTTGGCTCAATCCCTATAATACCGCGGAGACTCCGGAAATAAGAAGATTTGGAAAAGGTGATTATAGGCTTGCCGTTGAAAAGATGATCAAAGCGGCGCGGGAGATTGACTGCACGGAATTGTACGCGGTGTCAGGTCATTCGGTACATGGTAATCCATTTTTTGTTTCGTATGACCGTTTTAGAACAGACGTGAGCTGGGGAGATCAATTGATTGCCATGAAGAAATTCATTACGATGCTCAGCCCGATGTTGAGAGATTTAGAATTGCGAGCCAACATTGAAACCCACGGAGACGAAACGTCCTTCGAATTGATTCGCATGATCGAAGAGATTGGCCCAGATATTCTGGGTACTACCCTTGATGCGGGTAACCTTCCTCTCAGTGGGGATGTGCCTAACGACGCGATACAGCGGCTTGCCCCATACGTTCATTGCACACATTGTAAAGACGGCATCATGTATCATTCTGAAACAGGTATTACGCAACAATTAAGAACAGTTGGAGAAGGTGTTGTTGACTGGGATAAGGCCATTGAAGTGTTAGGGAAATATAGTCCAAACCTTCATTTGTGTTTTGAGGATTATCGCGCAGAAAATGTAATTGCGTTGTACGATGAAAATTGGCGACGTCATTTTCCTGAATTGACTGACGCTGATATTAAAAAATTCGAACAGCTTGCGGACAAATGCGACGAGCGTATCAGAAAGAAAGAGATTCTGGGTATAGAAGACTATAATAAACTCCCTTTCGGAGATGCAGAGCGCCTTGCTTCCTACAAACAGGGCTACAACTATCTTAAAGGAATCATTAAGAAAAAGGGCCTTGGATATTTAGACTAGGAAGTCGTACAGGGAGATCCAATGAAAAACCCTCAGGATTATTCAGTGTATCCAAATTGCTTGAGCTTCAATTGTTGTTTGCGCCAGTTATCAGCAACCTTCACATGTGTCTCCAGGTGGATCTTCTTTCCAAAGAAAACCTCCATATCCTTGCGGGCTTCTATGCCGACCTTTTTAATTAAGCTGGCGCCCTTACCAATAACTATTCCTTTTTGCGAATCGCGCTCTACGTAAATCATGGCACTGATGCGAATAATGTCGTCGGCCTCTTTAAAAGATTCGATAGATACTTCAGTGCTGTACGGAATTTCCTGCTCGTAATTCAGAAATATTTTTTCACGGATAATTTCAGAAGCAAAAAACCTTTCTGTTCTGTCGGTAAACTCGTCAGTTGGGAAATAAGGAGGATGCACTGGAATGTAATTCAAAATCCTGGGAAGAATCTCGTTTACATTTTGTCCCGTTTTTGCCGAAACCGGGAGAATCTCCTTGATGTTAGGCAAATGTTCTTTCCAATATTTCGCTTTGTCTTCGATCTGGGATCCCTTGGCAAGATCGATTTTATTTATAACCAACAAGATTGGAGTAGTGAACCTTCCGAAGCGTTCGAACAAATCCTTTTCAAACTTGTCTTCCAATTCAACCACCAATAAGATTAGATCGGCATCTTGCAATGAAACTTTCACATAGCTCATCATCGCATCGTGCAAAGCATATTTGGGTTCAAGTATTCCTGGAGTGTCAGAATAAACTATCTGATAATCGTTCCCATTTAACATTCCCATTATTCTATGACGCGTAGTCTGCGCTTTGGGGGTGATAATGGATATATTTTCACCCATTAACTTGTTCATCAGCGAGGACTTACCAACGTTTGGCCTGCCAATAATGCTTACATAACCTGATCTAAAAGATGATTGCTCCATAATGATTTACAAAGGTAGCTTGTTTTTTAGATGCAACCGTCCTACTTTTGCCCACCCTATTAGTGGAAAAAGAAGTAATTTTTCTCTTTCTGGAACTAATCGAGATGCGATTGAATTAGGGTACTACATCGCGGGGTGGAGTCCCGATAAAATCGGGAGTAGCTCGTTGGGCTCATATCCGCCGCGGCGGACACAGGTTCGAGTCGAGAAGATAAGATAGAAGGTCTTATACAAAAATATATCGCGGGGTGGAGCAGTTGGTAGCTCGTTGGGCTCATAACCCAAAGGTCACAGGTTCGAGTCCTGTCCCCGCTACGAAAGTTAAGAAAGCGATCCATTGATCGCTTTCGCCGTTTTATGCCATTCTACGTTTACATTTTGTATTCGACAAAATTGAAGAAACCCTATATCGGATATACTTCCAATCTGGAAGCAAGAATAAATTCCCATAACATAGGCACTAAGGGTTGGACGTTAAGAGGGCGCCCATGGTTGTCGATATATCACGAAGTATTTACTACCAAGGCCGCAGCTTTGCGGAGAGAAAAGGAACTAAAATCAGGAAGGGGGCGAGAGTTCATTCAGCAAGTAATCTTGCCAAACTATTTAAAATCACAATAGCCGTTGGGCTCATATCCGCTGCGGCGGACACAGGTTCGAGTCCTGTCCCCGCTACCACTAGACCGTCAGACGGCCCTTCTTTGGGTTTCTTCTGGTGGTTTTTTGTTTTCAGAGAGTTGCTTTCAGAAACGCGGGAGGCAGAGGCGCGTCAATATCTTCTTCACAGGTGTGTT
>DATHIE010000316.1:0-8037 GCA_035316905.1 Chryseolinea sp.
GGCATTTCTCTTTGTGATCTCCCAATAGCTATCGGGAGTGCAAACTTAGTGCCCACCGTGACCCTGCATTTTATTTCGCGATGCTACTCCAAATGCAAACTGCAAAATTTCTTTGATTGAACACTAGTGAGCAACATCCGGAAGATCCTTTGCCGAGTACCCTCGTCGGAAGGACTTTGATTTTATTGACTCAGGAATATGTTATTGAAAAGCTTAACCACGGCTGCTCCCAATGAACTACTCAGAAAAGTAAGGTGCGGGAGTCGTCGCCCCGAGAACTCGGGGCGAGAGGGATTCGCGAAAATCATTGAGTCCACGAAAACGCAGCGTCCCCGGGAGGCCCGGGCGACACGGCTACAACATTGCTGACCACTCATGAAGAGAATAGAAAGTTCATTTCATCGCCACTGCAGCAGACATGCTGTATCTATCCTCAGGATGACGGTCCGAAAGGGTAGCTCAGTATGACGCGGGACTATCGCGTCATCCGATGCTTAACAATGTTGTCGCAGCAGAGAGGGTTATGCGCCTGTATTCGTTAACTTAGTCATTTGATTCATCTTATGATCGCTCTTATTAGAGACAGCTTGTGGAAACAGTTCGGAGCCAGCATCGACATGCTTCACAATGCCATAGATCGATGGCCTGAACAGAAATGGAATACCACCCGCCGACCTTTATACGTCGGCTATCATACAATTGTGTTCCTGGACTACTACCTTACCATCCCACCAAACGGCTTTTCCCCGGCACTTCCATATACTACTAATGATAATTGGAAAGGAATAGACGGTGCAGTCGACGACATGATCCCGACGGACAATTACACTCAAAAGCAATTGTTGCATTACTTGCGTGCCTGCAGGGAGAAATGCCATACCCTAATCACCTCGCTTGATGAGCAAACAATCAACGAACGATGGATTGACGAATCAGGCACGAAGAATTACTCAGTCCTGGAAATACTTCTTTATAACATGCGACATGTTCAGCATCACGCCGCGCAACTGAACATGATGTTACGGAAAGAAATAAATGAAGCACCGAAATGGGTGGCACGTGCGGAGGAAGGGTAATGGCATCTACCGATGCGATTTCTCGAATAGCTTTGGATATTGCGCCCTTTCTGTCAATTCCGGTCAAGAATTAGATTCTGCGCCACAGCATCAAAGGTCTTTGTCCCCTGGCACTGCGTTTTCTATCTTCCCTTTGATAAAGTGTGCAATAGTCTTCTTTAAATAATTGGCTTCCTTATAGTTTTTCCCTTCCATAATAAAGTCAAAGACCCTATATTTTGTTTTACCCTTTTTAATAAAGAGTTCAACCTCACTGGAAGATGAACCAAGGCCCGAACGAGTAACGTTTCTATATTTTCTTTCAATTGACGTCTTAACTTTTAAACCTGCCTCAATGTGCAATGTTTTTTCAAGCAAACTATTTCTGAACACAATGTCCTTATCTGTCACAAATAGAAAGTCGGTAAATTGTTTGGCGATAGCAGCTAACGAGAGAATCAAGAAAAAAATCCCAAGAGATATCAGTATAGCCAAGGTAATGCCATCCGCCATAAGAATAGAGATAGTGATTACAAATATGCTCAAAGCCAAAATTAGTAACATCCCTATGTTGAATCTATTTCGAAGTCTAAACTTGGAACTAACTCTCATTGAGTTATTTTCAATTTTTAAGACTAAGCTGGCTTTGTAAGTAATTTCTGCTAAGGTTTGTTTCAATTTGAATATTAATACTTTTGTTGTGGGGTTAGCCGCAAGGCGCATGTATCGACCATATGGCTATATTCAAACAGCTCGTTGAGGCGCATATATTTCCAAAGCTATACAAAACCATCAAATACACTTTCGATCGTACGTTCTTTTGATTGACACTTGCATAAGCGAATTTCTGGCACCACTCTGGAAATTGGACATTGGGCGTTCGACATTGTTGTGTCAAATCAGCAGACTACTGATTTCTGTCTTTCAATGTTCATGTCCAATGTCCAACTCCGAATGTCGAAAGAATTACTGTTAAGGGCCTACACAAATAGAAACGGATTGCGCGATGCAATATGGGAGACTTTAAGCCCCGGAACTTTCGACCCCAACCACTTCGCCGCATACTCCATTCCCGCTTCCTCACTAACGGAATGGCTAAGCACAAGCAAAGACGTTTTTTGTCCCATGTACAAACCGTCGCGAACTCTTTCAACAGTTTCCCATTCTCTGGTCTCGCCGCTCAATATCAAATCAGGTTTGAATTCCTGGATAGCGGCAATTTGCCTTTTGCTATCCATGTACCCGAATGCTAAATAGATTGTTGTGCATTTCTGATCGAGGTTGCCAACCACTCGCACGGTTGAAATTCCAAGTTTCTCTTTTGTGAGTTTTGCGATAGATTTAATGGACATGGCCTGTGGTAAGCTGAGAAGCCTCGGTTTGTTTGTATCATAAAACTTGTCCCATCCCAGCTTCATCAAGTTCCCCATAATAATTCCATCGGGTTTGTGTGCATGCCAATGATCGTGAAAACGCCAGATAGCAATCTTGTACCTATTCAACAATTCAACCTTATATCGGTACGCGTCATCATCCTTCAGCCAGTCTGTTTCATCCTGATTATTATAAAAAGGCGTCTCATGTGCAATGATAAAATTCGCACCGGCTTTAGCAGTACGCTCAATGACATCCAACGTGGGGAACATCGTCGTAACTATACCAGTAACCTCCTGATCTGGACTGCCAGACCTCACCTGGTCAACAGTTGTGGCGAATGGAGCACCAGGGACTTCCTTCATTATCAAATCAATCACCTGCTTGACGGTGTAAGACTGCATTGAACCTCGCGCAGAACCTATACCAGGCAGTGTCAACAATAGTGAGGCCCCGGCAAGACCGGTAGCTGATGTCAAAAATTCTCTTCGGCTGTAATGGCCGTCATCGGCATGATGCATCATAGGCGTGGTTTTTTTTCTACAATAGTCGTTTGGAATGGATTGATTGTCGAGCCGTTTAAGTTGTTTGTCTAAACTATTTGCCTTACAAGTTTATTCCTTCAAAATCTCTCGGAAAAAGGCAACTTTAATCGCTAAATTTAAAGACCAACAATTTAGTTCTTATGAATGAGTTAAAAAAAGAAGATATCAAACAGGAAGTGTTTGACCTTTATGATGACTATGCTCACAACCGGATCGACAGACGCGAATTTGCTCAGAAACTTTCAACCTACGCTGTTGGAGGCGTAACCGTTGCATCGCTTATGAGCTTTCTGATGCCAGACTACAAAGGTGGCGTTAAGATAGCGCAGGATGATCCCCGGGTAAAATCAGAATACATCAACTATCAATCCCCGAAGGGCGGCGGAACAATTAAAGCGCTATTGTCCAAACCGGCAGACGCGAAAGGAAAACTTGGAGGCGTTGTGGTGGTTCACGAAAACCGAGGACTGAATCCCCACATCGAAGACGTTGGCCGAAGAGCGGCCCTCGCTGGTTTTATTTCAATCGCTCCAGATGCCCTTACGCCTCTGGGTGGTTATCCGGGAAATGACGATCAGGGACGTGAGCTGCAGAGCAAGCGAGACAGGAATGAAATGCTTGAAGATTTTATTGCTGGCTTCGAATACATACAAAAGCATGCTGACTGCAGTGGAAAAGCTGGTGCCGTCGGTTTTTGTTTTGGTGGATGGATCACTAACATGATGGCCGTACGAATTCCTAATTTAGCGGCGTCAGTGCCATTCTATGGTGGGCAACCTACGGCAGAGGATGTCCCTAAAATCAAAGCCCCTCTCCTGTTACATTATGCTGAGCTCGATACTCGGATCAACGAGGGATGGCCGGCATACGAAAAAGCGCTTAAAGAAAACAAGAAAGAATATACTGCGCACATGTATCCAGGTGTGAATCACGGATTCCATAACGATACAACGCCACGGTATGACAAAGCAGCGGCGGAACTTGCCTGGCAAAGGACTGTCGATTTTTTTAAAACAAAACTGAAATAACGTAATCGGATCAGTTCGCTTTCTTCATCTCAACTCAATAGGAAAGTTATTGCAACCGCCCTTACATTAGGCAGTTCCTTCGCGGGAAAATTAGCACGTTGCAAGTAAACGCGTGCCTCCATTCCTTGTGAGTAAGCCCCATTTCAGTGAGAAGGCGCTCTGGATGACATCGCGAGGTGGGTGGCCTTTTATTTTGCGCTTCTCCCTCCTGACAATGTCATCCAGAGCGCTTGCTTCCCTATCAAAACAACTACGCTAATGGAATGGGTTTTACAACCTAAATAACTGCAGGTGAGTTGTCTCGCGAAGGACCTCTTGGACTGCGGGAGTATGCCAAGTTGTGGAATTCCCTGATGAACAGACCCTCCGGCCACGCCTCCTATTTTTCGGCGCCGCTGCGCCACACCACTTGGGCTTATTAATGCAAGTGAAAATAGGATATTGTAGGAAATTCATAAAAAAAACTCAGGGTTCTAACAAGAACTCCTGAGTTTCGAATGGTTACTGAGTTATATGGATTTATTAGTTGATCTTCTTCAGCCCTTTTGATTTTTCCTTTTCCTTCTGGTCGTCCTTACCTTTCACTTTATCTTTTTCTTTGTCCTTGCTCTTTATCTTATCGTTATCGTTATCATTATCATTGTCATTGTCATTGTCATTCCAGTCGAAGTCGTGGTCCTCATCAATGTCGACATCTACATCTATGTCAATGTCTTCATCAATATCAACATCGATGTCCTCGTCAATATCAACGTCAATATCTATATCAAGATCTTCCAAATCGGCTTCCATTCGTTCTAAGTCCACCTCGAGATTTTCAAGTGCGATCTCAACTGACTCCATTGCTTCTTCAATCGAAGCCTCTATGCTTTCTTCATCAATATCGATATCTATGTCGATATCCTGTAGGCCTGATCCGGTGGCTATTTTCCGGAGACCGTTTGTTCGCGACGGCTCGTCTCGGTTCTCTCCGGAACTCGATTTATCTTTTTCAGACCTGCTCTGATCCTGTGAAAATCCTGTTATACAGGCCAAAGAGAGGATCAAAGGGATGATTGTAAGGCGTTTAAAGGGGTTCATGTGGTTGGTATTTTATCTTACTTATGATTACTCCGGCTTCTGGAAAAGGTTACATCCTATGCCGTTAATTGTACCATGTTTCGATAATAGCCACTTTGGACCTCCACCAAATTCCCCAAAAACCAATTGTAAAAATTGCACCTTACAAGAGCTTGTGTAAACATCATGTTCTTTGCATTGATAGTTGCTTACAATATTTACCGGGCTCGGTGACCTGTCAATAAATTAATTTGTCGACTATATCATAATGAAATATTTCTGTGACTATTTTGTCAGGCAGTTAGAATATTGGCCAGGGATTTTCCTCTCATTAGAACCTCCGGCCATTGATTTTTTGAAGAACAATTCGAAATCAGGTTAGGATTCGATATGAGAATGACCACCTTTCAAGTCCCCCAGGTAATAGCCGAACGTCAGGCGATATTTGGTGACATTAGATTTTGGCTGATTGCTTTAGCCATTTTGCGTCTTTATAATATCACCCTCCCCCCCCTGGAATTTGAACACGCATGGCGTCAAGCCGACGGGCTAATGATCGCGCGCAACTTTTACGAAACGGACTCGAACATCTTTTATCCTCGGGTGGATACGGCCGGCGACCTTACCGGCATAACAGGGTCTGAATTCCCGATCCTGAATTACCTGATCTATTTGATTTCTTTAGTTTTTTCTTACCAACATTGGTATGGCAGGGTTATCGTTTTGATCTTTTCAACCATTGGCGTCTTTTATTTCTATAAAAGCATAAAAAAATTCTTCGGTGAAACAGTAGCATTTAACGCAGCAATCATTTTGACGGCGTCGTATTGGTTTTCATATAGCAGAAAAACTCTTCCAGATTGCTTCTCCGCTGGTTTGTGCCTCATGGCATTGTATTTCGTTCTCACCTACCTCGAAAAAGGAAAGTGGGTCCATTTAGTGCTCTACATCCTGCTTGGAGCACTGGGCATCCTCTCAAAAATTTCATGCGGGCTTATTCTTTCGGTTTTGGCAATCCCAGTAATCTTCGGAAAATACACTATGAAGCGAAGGGTTTGGATGCTGGCCGGTTCATCCGTTATTATACTGTGCGTCATCGGATGGTATTTCGTCTGGGTGCCTTATTTGAACGTTACTTTTGGCTACGGAAGTCATTTTAACATGGGCTATCCCTTCAGTACAGGTTGGGAGCAAATTGTGGCCCACTGGAAAGAAATTTTACGGAGGCTTTTTATTGTGCCTGTGAAATACCTTGGCGTTGTAATCTTTATTGGGTCACTAATTTACGTTGTATACCGGAAGCAATGGACGATCTTTTCCCTATTCATAATTCCATACGTCTTTTTTCTGCTTGTCATTCTCAAAACCGGCCAAAATATCGTCGCAGATCAATATTACGTTTTGTGTGTGATCCCGGCGATGGCTTTTTTATCAGGTTATGGTCTTGCACAAATCACCAATAAAAAAATTATGCTGCTTATCTTGATGATAACAGCTTCTGAGAATATCGGGGACCGGATCAACGATTTCCGCGTTCACAGAATAAACGCGGCATTCAAGGACCTGGAATCTATAGTCGACAGCGTTTCAAACCGAAACGATCTTTTTGTAATGAACACCGATCCTTACTGTCCAACAGCACTGTATTTCGCACATCGAAAGGGTTGGACCGTTTATTCGAAAAACCTCACCGATCCAAGCTTCATCGAAGAGCTGAAAAAGAAAAATTGCAAGTTTGCTCTGGTGTGCAAAAAACTATATAGCGAGGACTATGATGTGACTTTGAATTTACCTCAGGTTTTTGAGTCAGATGACTTTAGGATCTATTCCCTTCAATGAGTATAAAATATCTTTGCTGAACGTGCTGAAATTAATCCCCACTGAATCAGCCCTAAACCCGCATACAGACGGCTTTAACGTCGTGAACCTTCTTGCCGCTTAAAATCGTTACTTTCAAACTGGATGGAGCGGGAAATAGCAATTCTAATGGCAGATCTAACGGGTTACACCGCTATGACGGATGTGCATGGCGGCGAGTCCGCAGCAAGGATTGTCCGAAAGTACCTGGAATTGGTTAATCGGGCATTGTATGGCACTGCCCGGCTTGTGCAGACAGTAGGTGATCAGGTCGTGATCGTATCAGACAACGTCGATGACGCAGCGATTACCTCCATTCAATTAAACGACCTGGCAATGAAAGAGGATCGCTTCCTTTCAATACATGCCGGCATTCACTATGGTCCTATTTTCGAGGAAAATAGTAATCTCTTTGGTTCGACGATAAACGTTGCCAGCAGAATTATGAACCTCGCAAACCATGGACAGATCCTGTGCTCTACCGCCTTCGTTGCGAAAGTCAGTCATCACCCTATACTTGCATTTAGACCCTTTGGGCGCCACAAACTGAAAAATGTGAGGAATGAAGTTGATATCTTCGAGTTATGTCCCCAAAATGTTTCATCATCTCATCTGGTAGATCCTGTTTGTCACATGCTTGTCGACCCATCAAAGGATGATCTCACACTGACATTTAATAGTAAAGTGCACCACTTCTGCAGTGCGCATTGCAGAGACCTGTTTAAGTCCGATCCCGCCTCCTTCATCTAAACTCACGCTAAACAAAGTGTAGAACCACTAACCGGCAGAAATACCATTGGTGAAAATAGTCTACAATTAACTTCAGTAAATGTTAAGAAAATACGCTAATCTGGCCGTCACCCCAACGGGTATAATGTTTGTTGTGATTATTTAACGAACACACTATCAAGCACGAACGATTTTACACCAAAGAGAAGGTTGAACTAAAAAACAACAATCATGGCAACGATAACATCAAACTATGTCGATCATACTACTACAAGTATGACGAAGGTAAATCGAGTAACGCAAACGTTACGAATCACCTATGGCTTGCTTCCGATACTTGCCGGACTTGACAAGTTTATGCATGTCCTGACGGATTGGAATAAGTACCTT
>DATHIE010000317.1:0-7038 GCA_035316905.1 Chryseolinea sp.
CGTAAGAAAACCAATAAAAGAAATGTGGCGTTGCAGCAGCGAATCCTTACGTTGCTTAGTAGCAATGCCAAAGAGCGTTATGATCAACTGCTCAAGCAGTACCCCGAGCTTTTTCAGAAAGTACCCAAACATTTAATTGCCGCATACCTGGGTGTAAGCCGGGAAACACTCAGCCGCTTCAATTCCTCCTCAAAATAAATGTGATCTACGTCACATTAAAGTTGTGCGTTATGTCATTTTCATTGGGTCTTCTACGGAAGACCTTTGGGATATAATTAAAAAAATATTTCAAGTATGAAAAAGACATTTGGATTCACCCTTGCAGCATTGGCAATTTTCAATTTTCTCTCACTGACTGCGCAACCTGAAAGGAAACGGAAAATATTGTTTGTTTTGACTTCGCATGACCAGTTAGGTAGTACCGGCAAAAAGACTGGCTTTTGGATCGAAGAGTTTGCAACACCGTATTATTATTTTGTCGATAAGAATATCGATGTTGTTGTAGCCACACCTAAAGGCGGCCAGGCTCCAATAGATCCAAAGAGTAATGAACCGGATTTCCAAACAGAGTCGACCAAGCGATTTTTTAAAGACGCTGTTTCGCAAAAGGTATTAGCGCAAACCAAAAAACTGTCGGACATAAACGAAAAAGAATTTGATGCGATCTTTTATCCGGGCGGACACGGACCCATGTGGGATTTGGCGAACGACAAATCTTCAATTGCCTTGATAAAATCTTTTTACGAGGACGATAAACCAATCGCATTTGTATGTCACGGTTCGGCAGCTTTGGTAAACGTAAAAGATGACAAAGGCAGGTATCTGATTGCCGGAAAGAAAATAACGAGCTTTTGCAACACGGAAGAGGAAGCGGTTCAGTTGAGCAAGATTGTCCCCTTTTCACTGGAAGATAAACTTAAAGAACGAGGAGCCGTGTACGAAAAAGGTGCAGATTGGTCATCGTTTACCGTCACGGATAGACTGTTGCTCACGGGGCAAAATCCGCAGTCTTCTCACATGGTGGCAGAACACTTATTAAAAATGATCAAGCACTAAGACAATGGAGCAAAGTATATTGAGAAGGAGTTTCTTGTACTTTGCTTTTCGAGCGCTTCGATAACATTAATAGATTAATTGTATGTGGTATAACACGAAATTTGCTGAATTGGTGGGCATCAAGTACCCTATAGTTCAGGGACCGTTTGGTGGTGGCATGTCTTCCGTCGAATTAACCAGTGCCGTCTCAAACTTTGGTGGGCTAGGCTCGTTCGGGGGACAGCCATACAGCGCCGAAGAGATTATTTCCACTTGCCATGAATTGAGGAAGCGTACCCATAGCCCGTTTAATATCAATTTATGGGTGAATGACCGTGATAAGCGATTGGCTGATTTTGATGAAAGTGATTACAGACGATTGGTTGAATTATTTAAACCTTATTTTGAAGAACTGGGCCTACCACTTCCTGAAAGACCGAAAGACCTGGGGCCAGGCTTTGCGGAACAGGTGCCTGCAATTTTTGAAGCTAAACCGGCGGTATTCAGTTTTGTTTATGGAATACCATCGCCGGATGTTTTAGAAAAATGTAAATCACTCGGAATAAAAACCCTAGGGACGGCAACAACTGTCGATGAGGCAATAGCATTGGAAAGGGCGGGAGTGGATGCGATCGTAGCAAGTGGCTTTGAGGCGGGTGGACACAGAGTATCATTTTTAAGATCCGCGGAAGATTCGTTAACCGGTACATTCTCGTTAATACCACAGGTAGCGGACAATGTAAAGATTCCATTTATTGCCGCAGGCGGCGTTGCTGATTCACGGGGAATAAAGGCGGCATTAGCGCTGGGAGCGGACGGTGTACAAATAGGAACCGCCTTCCTTGCGACAAACCAGTCGAATGCGTCACAAGATCACAAAGACAAACTGTTTTCTCCTATGGCAAAGTATACGACACTGACAAAGGTTTTTACCGGGAGGTTGGCAAGGGGACTGAGGAACAGGCTTACAGAAGAACTGAAAAATTATGAAGACCTGATGGCGCCGTATCCGCTGCAGGGAAAGTTCATGGGTCTTTTGAAAGCATACCCGGCTACCACAAATTCAAATTCAGAGTTGAAGTCATTTTGGGCAGGGCAATCGGCGTCCTTAGTCAGACACAAAGATGCCAACGTCTTGCTTGAAAAATTGGTTAGTGAGTTGGATCACTAAACTAAAAGCGTTAAAAGCAAATGTGGCGATTTTTGAAATTTACTCAATTATTCCGCTAAGGTGATTAAGAACTCGTGCAACGCTGAGCATGTGCTGTTGCACAGCGACTCTTGAGTTTGTAGATTGAGAAATGAAGTATGAAACTTTAGGCGGCCTGCACACCAACAGCACGCTCCGGCTTATAACTCATAACTCAAAAAACTTTTAACAAACCTATCATGCTTCCGGTCTTCAAGTACAACCCCAAAGCCTTAAAACTTGGTATAATAAAAAAAGAAACCACTAAATGTCCCGTTTGTGAACAGGTAAGGGATTATACCTATGACGGACCGTTCTATTCTGAAGAAGAAGTGGGAGGCATTTGTCCATGGTGTATAAAAGACGGCTCAGCTGCCGAAAAGTATAGTGGAGAATTTCATGATAGTGAGTCTTGCGATACCGTTGACAAAGATGAATATGTGATCGAACTTACAACCCGTACCCCAGGCTATTCCGGCTGGCAACAGGAACGGTGGTTAAGTCACTGTGGTGATTTTTGCGCCTTAAAGGAATTCGTTGGATGGAAAGAAATTCGGGAACTAAGCGATGAACTTGAGGACGATCTCATTCAAATAAAATCAGAGTATGGACTAACCCAAGGTGAGTTCGAAAGTAGTTTGGTTAAAAATGGAAGCATGCAGGGTTATTTGTTTCAATGCTTACATTGTGGCAAGCATCGCTTAGCCGTCGATACAGACTAAATATATGGTGACTTGGTAATTGAGGGATTTATTTATTGTTGTTGATAGATTTGTTAATGAAACAAGGTGTCTTCTTAATCCTACTGCTATCATCGGTTTGCACATTTGCTCAAAAGAGTGAAGTCAAAGCGGTTAAAGCTTCGTTCGATAATTACAAACAAGCGATTCTCAACAACAAAGGTGAAGAGGCTGTTCAATACGTGGATAGCCGGACTATTAGTTATTACGGAGAAATTCTCGAGAAAGTAAAGCGCGCTGACTCTGCAACGGTGAATGGACTAGCCCTAATAGATAAGGTTATGGTCTTTTCCGTAAGACATCGATCGACAAAACAGGAGATACTTTCTTTCGATGGTAAGGCTCTTCTTGTTTATGCGATCAAGAGTGGAATGGTGGGAAAGAATAGTGTAGTAAATAGTTCTATCGGAGACGTTACTGTCGAAGGGACTTTCGCGAAAGGGCAATATGTTTCCAATGGCCAAAAAGCTCCCTTTAATTTTAATTTCTATAAAGAAGACAATGCATGGAAGGTCGATCTGACGTCGATATTCCCAACGACAAATATGGTATTTAGAAAACTTGTCGAAGAAAGTGGCCAAACTGAAAACGACTTCCTGTTTTCAATACTTGAGACCTTAACAGGGAAAAGGCCCGGTGATGATATCTGGATTCCTACCCAGGAATTGTGAATTCTAAATACTCCCCTGAATGAATCGAAATTCCATCGACCTGATAATATTTCTAAGTCTGGTTTTTATCGCGGTTGCGATTTCGTTGTCCGTGGTTAACCAAACCACAGTAGAAATTCAAATGCACGACACTTATTTTGTTATCGACAGGCTTGCACTTATGGTGTTATTAATCGGACCGCTGACTGTTCTCACGTTTTTCCCCATCGCTGCAATCCGAAAGTTCAACTCTATCGGAACGAACGTTGCATTAATTTTTGGGCTGGTGCTTATCGCGGTTATTTGTTACAGTATTGTTGAATTACAATCAAGCTATCTAAGCCAAACAGATCTGTCAGACGAACAGGGTCAACCAGCCGACCTTAGCACGAGACAATTAATTAATGCGACCCGCGGAATATTGGCTGTCATCGGGTTCGCGGCGCTTGTCTTAATATTCAGAACGGTGTCGATCTGGAGGGAGACTCACTCGCGGCCGTCACTGTAGGAGCGAGATTAGCGGCTGATGCCTATTAAAATTAAGTAAAAACCTTCATTTCAGCCCAA
Organism: Chryseolinea sp.; assembly: GCA_035316905.1. GTDB lineage: Bacteria > Bacteroidota > Bacteroidia > Cytophagales > Cyclobacteriaceae > Chryseolinea. Next base: position 4,182 of record DATHIE010000317.1, read on the forward strand.
AAACCATTTTAATTTCAATTACGAATAAAATCGTGTAACTATATTTACTGCAATTACGAATAATATATCATGAAGAAAACCAAACTCGGCGAGTTTGAGGAATTAGTCTTGTTAACCGTAGCCGCCTTGCAGGAAGATGCATATGGGGTGGAAATCAAACGCGAACTGGAACAGAGACTAAAAGAAAAACTCAGCGTCGGATCAATCCAGTCTGCGTTAAAACGAATGGAGGGAAAAGGATTCCTCACTTCCGCTTTCGGAGAAGCAACACAAAAAAGAGGAGGGAAGCGCAAACGTATTTACTCCGCCACCGCCTATGCGCACCGCGTACTTAGCGAAATGAAAGATATACGAGTAGGTCTCTGGAGTTCTATTCCAACTCTTGCCCATGACCTCAAAACCATATGAACAATCCCAATCCAGTCCACCCGCCCAAATGGCCCGTTCGTTTCCTTCGCTTTTTTGTCAAAAAGGAATACCTCGAAGAGATCGAAGGAGATATGGAAGAATTGTTTCAGGATCACGTAGAACAATTCTCCTTTCGGAAAGCCAGGCGAATGTATACGTGGGAGATACTCAAGCTGTTCAGGCCCATCTTGATGAGAAACCTTGCATTCATGTCCAACTTAACTTATCAGGGTATGTTCAAAAACTACTTTAAAGTCTCGCTTCGGGGATTGCTGAAAAATCCAACCAACTCATTTATTAATATCTTCGGATTAGCCGCAGCCATCGGTATCTGTGTATTTGCGTACGCATTCGCGCGATGGACATACAGTACCGACCAGTTCCATGAATTAAAGAACGAAGTATTCCTCGTTACATTTTTTGCTGATCGAGAAGGCACACCTCAGCAATATGGTACAACTCCAAGGCCATTGGGCGAAATGCTGAAGAACGATCTCGCGCATGTGAAGAAAGTATGCCGCGTGGAAGACGGAAATGTTGTTGTCAAATATGAAGACAATGTATTTCATGAACGAGTCCGTTATACAGATCCTGAATTCCTTGAAATGTTTACGTTTCCGTTGAAGTGGGGAACGACTGCTTCATTGAAGGACGTTAATAGCATTATTCTCAGCGAGCCCCTGTCGATCAAATATTTTGGTGATCAGAATCCTGTTGGACTTACCATGTTGGTGAAATTTGATGATAAACGGAGTAAAGCTTTTAAGATCACCGGAGTGGCCAAAGAATTTCCTGAAGCGCTTACTATTCGGTTTGATTTCCTGATAAACTTCGACAATCTCAGAACGTCTGGTCCGGACTATGACTTTCATGATTGGACCGCGTTCGTGAATGCTACTTTCATCCAGATTGATGATACTGCTAACATAAGGACCGTTGCAGGTGCAATGGCGAAATACAAAAAGCTTCAGCACGCAGCCGTAAAAGAAGAGTGGGCCATCTCATCGTTCGCTTTCGAACCGTTGGCCACCTTGCATCAGCGGTCCGAAGACATCCACGACGATATTTCGAGGAGCTCACAAACCAACTATGCAACCATTAATTGGCTGATAGGTATAAGTCTTTTGCTGCTCGCACTTGCTAGTTTTAATTACATCAATATCGCTACTGCTACAGCGGCAAAGCGATTAAAAGAAATAGGAGTCAGGAAATCAATCGGCGCGACCAGGGGCATCGTTATTTTTCAGTTTCTGTCCGAAAATGTGGTTATCACATTCTTCGCGTTGATCGTCGGAGTTATTTTGGCAATGACGATTTTCATTCCCGGCTTTGAAGGCTTGTGGGACTTTAATATGGACTTCCGGCTAAGCGATCCCAAACTGTGGATTTACCTTGTCGTTGTCTTATTGTTTACAAGCGTAGCTTCTGGACTTTATCCTTCTATATATATCTCGAAATTCCAGGTCGTGGGGATCCTCAAAGGGACTGTAAGATTTGGACAGAAGAATCCGATAACCAAAATACTGCTTTGCGTTCAATTGACCCTTAGCTGCATTTTTATGGTGTTAACCGTGATGTTCACGCAGAACACCAATTACCTGGCTAAACGCAGCTGGGGTTATAATCCGCACGACGCCATGTACACGCTGCTGCCGGACAGAGCATCGTTCGATAAGTTAGCCGCATTGATGGAACAAGACCCTGACGTCCTAAAAGTTTCAGGTTCAGTGCAACACGTCGGTAAGAAAAACTTGGTTACAGTGCTCGATTTTGGTGACCGTGAATATGAAGTGGATGAGCTTGCAGTTGATGCGAATTACTTTGAGACAATGCAGCTTCAGTTGTTGCAAGGACGTACGTTTGAAGATCATGAGGGAAGTGATAGGCAATCCGTTGTGATAAATGAGCTCATGGCAAAGAATATAGGATGGACGCAGCCAGTCGGGCAGGTCTTTAGGATCGATAGTTCTCAGTTCGAGGTTATCGGCGTAGTTAAAGATTTTCATAACCACAGCTTTGTTACGCCTATGAGGTCCACGATGTTCAGAGTGGCAAACAAAGACAACTATCGTTATTTGTCGCTAAGAGCAAAAGAGGGCACAGAATTGGAAACGTATAAGCAGTTGCAGGCCAGTTGGGCACGGCTCTTTCCCGAAACGCCTTTTGATGGCGGCTACCAGGAAGATATTTGGGGTGGTTATTTTGAAACAATCAAGATCTATAGTCTGGTCTGGAGAACGTTTTCATGCATGGCAATTATATTGGCTGGTCTGGGGTTGTATGGATTGTTAACACTCAATGTGGCGGGCAGGACAAAAGAATTCAGCATCCGCAAAGTTCTCGGTGCTGGATTAAAGAATCTCGCCGCAAATATCAGCAACCAGTACATGGTTCTTTTTGGCATTTCGTTAGCCATCGGGGCACCTCTCGGGTATATCGGTGCGAAGCT